>CATEMS010000303.1 GCA_949507465.1 Flavobacteriaceae bacterium | reverse complement strand
TTTGCCGATGTTGTTGCTATGTTTCACGTATTTAATGCAAGCTTAAGTGGGCGTGATGACAATATTAAGAACATAGGTTATTTGTGGAGACCAAAGCTTAATCTTTATTTTGTTGCTGCCAAAGAAACGATGCAAGCGGGCTTATTGCCAAAGATTTTAGCCTATGCAGGATCTGTTAGTATAGAAAGAACATGGCGCGCAGAGGGTAAAGATGTAAACCGGCAAGTAAAAATGAGTGATGTTAATAACATAGCCCTAGCACTAGAAGATGGCTGGGTGATAACATTTCCGCAAGGTACAACAAGACCCTGGAAGCCAATTAGAAGGGGTACTGCGCATCTTATCAAACAAAACAAGCCCATAGTAGTTCCTATTGTCATAGACGGTTTTAGACGCTCTTTTGACCGCAAAGGCCTACGTATTAAAAAGCGTGGTATTCTTCAATCTATGGAAATCAAACCTCCCCTTGATATAGACTATGATAACATTTCTGTTCCAGATTTAGTAGAGAAATTAGAGTATGCAATTGAACAACACCCTTCATTTTTAAAGGTGATTCCTGCCTCAGAGATTGAAAAAGAAGAGGATTTAAACTCACAAAGGCAGTGGAGCTATTAAACAGTAATGTTACCAAGCCATTACAAAAAATGCCACACAGCTACAATTGAGGATTTTTGTTTTAATGTAATTGCTTTGATTAAAACTCTATTTTTTCTAATTCTTTGTAATTATTTTTTAATCTTTTTAAAAGGATACCGTAAATAATACGGTACAAAAAGCCTATAACAGCTAGGGTAAGTATGGCTACAACAAACTGAGTCATAAAAAAGATTGATGTAAAACCCTCTAAGTTTAGATTCTGGTAACTATCATCTAGTTTATAGAGTAAATCAAATAATTGCTCTTTGTTTGAGTAGAAATAAAAATTCAGATACAGCAGCATTAATGCAGTACTTACAAGATTATATATAACAAAATTTGTGACCGTTTTTCGGGTTTTGATTATGTTTTGCATGAGTGTTTTTATCGTTGCAGTGGTCTTAATATTTCTATGGTTCAAGTAAAACAGCACCAAAAATACCCCTATGATACTATAATGAAACACATAAGTAATAGTTATGGTTTTTTTAAGGCCCATTTGATGAAATAATTCCTTGTTTGACTCTGGAGTGAGGAGTCCACACACAATCCAAAAAATAAGTTCGAGGATACTTATGATAAATAGCCATTTTACGATAGATGCAGATTTTTTGTGTAAAAGTCTGTAAATATCATCATAAGATAGTTTTGGAAGATTTTGGTTTTCTTCCTGCCATTTTGATTTTAATAATTCTAAGGCATCCATAGGCTTAAGGATTTAAAATTTTTCTTAATTTCCCTTTAATTCTATTCATTTTAACTCTAGCATTTACTTCACTTATACCCAGAGTAGCTGATATTTCTTTGTAATTTTTATTTTCTAAATACAAAAACACTAAAGCTTTGTCTATATCATTTAAGTCTTTAACAGCTGCATACATTAGTTTAAGTTGCTGCTCTGTGGTATCATCATAATCTTGAGCTTTTATCTTAAAGCTAACACCTTCAAAATCTTGGGTAATAACCCTTCTTTTGTTTTTTCGATACAATGTAATTGCCGTATTTAATGCAACTCGATACATCCAAGTACTGAATTTTGAATCCCCTCTAAATTTTGGATATGCTCTCCATAATTGTATGGTAATCTCTTGAAACAAATCATTATGGCCATCAATATCGTTGGTGTATAAACGACATATTTTATGGACTATATTTTGGTTTTGCTCTAGTTGAGTGACAAAACTATGTTCAAGATCTTTATTCAATAGTTAGAATTGTTTTCTTACACATTAGTGTGTGATGATACTGATTTGTTACAATAGGTTTTTTGTATCTTATTTTACTCTTATGATACATTCTAGATGTATAATAAGGCACACTATTTTAAATAACAAATATATTACCATTTGCAGCGTTATCTTTATACTTTTTAGGTAGAAATAAATTTTTGCCTGGTGGTGTTACAAAACCAATACTCAATCGTTAAACTAATATACGATATCAATAGGCGGTTATGAATCAAAAAGAATTTTTGGATATAGTGCTCCCTATTAAGGATCATTTATTTAGGCTTGCTAGGCGTTTTTTGATATCCAATGATGAAGCAGAAGATGCTGTACAAGAAGTTTTTTTAAAATTATGGAAAAATAGAGAGGCTATAAAAAAGTATAGATCTGCAGAGGCTTTTGCCTATACCATGACAAAAAATTACTGTCTTGATAGATTAAAATCTAAACAGGCTTCTAATTTAAAAATCATACATTCTAATTTTGAAAATAGAACTAATTTAGAACAACATATTGAGGCAAAAGATGGCGTATCATTACTTTTTAAACTAATGGAGACTCTGCCTGAACAACAAAAACTTGTATTGCACCTTCGAGACATAGAGCAATTTGAGTTTTCTGAAATTGCAAAAATCACAAACACTAGCCAGGCTAATGTTCGAGTGATGCTCTCAAGGGCAAGAAGAAAGATTAAAGATTTATTATTAATACAATACAATCATGGAGTATCGTAACATCAAAGAATTACTAGATTTGTATTTTAACGCAGAAACTACCCTGAGTCAAGAAAAATCATTACGTGATTATTTTACAAGTGATGGGGTTGATAAGCGATTAAAACCCTATATAGCTTTGTTTGAAAGTTACAACAAAGCAGGACAAGAGCTATTTAAAGGATCCTTAGTTCTAGAGCCGCAACACAAGGGATTACAAACCTGGTTACCCAGAGTAGCAGCGCTATTACTCTCAATTGTAAGTGTTGCGGCTTTTCTGCATACCTCAAATATCAAAGCCGAACAAGAAAAACAGGCCTTAACTACCTTTAAGGAGTCAAGAGAGCTTATGTATGTAATGGCAAATCAATTTAACAAAGCAACCAAAACATTATCTTTAGTAGATGAATTTCAAGTACACAAAAACAAATATTTAAAATAACCATACCAACTTTATTATGAAAAAAATAACCTTATTATTCGTTATTATAAGTTTTCCCTTGGCAGTATGTGCTCAAGGAAGCTTTGATTCTTTTGAGAATGAAAAAGATGTTACCTCTGTTGTGGTGACAAAAAACATGTTTAAGCTACTCAGTAAAATGGATTTAGATAGCCAGGATCCTGAGGTTAAAGATTATCTAGAAATGGTAGATAATCTTGAAACTATTAAAATTTTCACAACAAAGAACCCAGATGTTGCAACGAAGATGTCTGCACAAGTAAATAGTTATGTTGCCTCAAATAAAGAGTTGTCTGAGCTAATGAGGGTAAAAGATGATGGTAAAAACATACGGTTCTATTCCAAACAAGGCGCTTCAGAAAACCTTGTGAGTGAACTTTTGATGCACTTAGATGGAGTTGAGCAGGGAGAGTCTATGACAGTAGTTATGAGTATTACTGGAGCCATAGATTTAAAGCAAATTGGGAAGCTAACACAGGCGCTAAAAGTTCCTGGGAGCGAACAATTAAAAAAAATTCGTAAAAATCGTAAAAATAAGTAACTCATTATGATAACCATCGCAAAGTATATTATTGCAATCACACTAGGGTTACTAACTCTTCTTAGTTGCGATACCAGCAAGTCTTTACAATCTTATATTGTGGAGAAACAAGAAGATAACCGCTTTCTAAAATTAGACATTGCAACAAGTCTGCTTGGCGAGATTGACTCGCTCTCCCAAGAGCAGAAACAGGTATTGGCTTCTATTAAAAAGATTAATGTTGTTGCCTATCCTAAAGAGCAGGGCACTGAGCAAGATTTTGATGCAGAAACTACTCGATTGGCACTTATATTTGATCAGAAAAAATACCAGAGGCTTGCTAGTTTTAAATCAAAAAGCCAGAAAGTATCACTGATGTATTTAGGATCTGTAACGGCAATAGATGAAGTTATTATTTATGCCAAGGATAACCAAACAGGATTGGCTATTTTTAGACTCCTAGGAAAAGACATGAAACCAAGCGATGCGATCAAA
>CATEMS010000302.1 GCA_949507465.1 Flavobacteriaceae bacterium | reverse complement strand
TGGCAACCGTACTCTTGTATTCTGGGTGATATTGAACTGCTACAAACCAAGGATGATCTTCAATCTCTATAATTTCTACCAAATTTGTTTGAGGATTCACACCCGTTGTTTTTAAACCTGCTTTTTCTAATTCAGCTCTGTAAGTATTGTTGTATTCATAGCGGTGTCGATGTCTTTCATGAATCTCAGAAACTCCATACACCTGATGCACGATACTATCTTCTTTAAGCTCACAAGCCCAGGCACCAAGGCGCATTGTTCCCCCTTTTTCTGTAATAGTCTTTTGAGTCTCCATCAAATCGATGACAGGAAAAGGAGTATTTTCGTTCATCTCGGTAGAATTTGCATCTTTTAATCCTAGTACATTTCGACTATATTCTATAACGGCCATTTGCATGCCTAAACAAATACCCAAAAAAGGGAGTTTATTTTCTCTTGCATAACGCACAGCCTCAATCTTGCCCTCAACACCTCGTTCTCCAAAACCCGGAGCCACTAAAACAGCATCTAGCCCTTGCATTTGGCTGGCCAGATTAGAGGCATTTATAAATTCTGAATGAATAGATTGCACTTTTACTTTCACCTCATTGGCTGCTCCTGCATGAATAAAAGATTCAAGTATAGACTTATAACTATCTTGAAGCTCAACATATTTACCTATTAAACCAATAGTGACATGCGCCTTTGGATTTTTATATCTTTCTACAAATATGTTCCAAGAAGTGAGGTTCGGAATTTCTGTATGATCAAGATCTAATTTCTGGAGTGCAACGGTATCAAGCCCTTCCTCGAGCATTAAATTTGGTACATCATAAATAGTGGATGCATCAATAGATTCTATAACAGCCTCTTTGCTAACGTTACAAAATAAAGCTAGTTTGTGACGCAACTCATCACTTAAATGATGCTCAGTCCTGCAAACCAATACATCTGCCTGAATACCACTCTCCATTAAAGTTTTTACAGAATGTTGCGTAGGCTTTGTTTTTAACTCTCCAGCAGCTGAGAGGAAAGGAATAAGGGTTAAGTGAATTACCAGGCAGTTTTTATTTCCTAACTCCCATTTTAATTGACGAACAGATTCTATGTAGGGCAATGATTCAATATCACCAACGGTTCCACCTATTTCTGTGATAACAATATCATAATCCCCACTTTTACCCAAAATTTGTATGCGCTCTTTTATTTCATTGGTAATATGAGGAATTACTTGAACGGTTTTCCCTAAAAACTCACCTCTGCGCTCTTTTTCGATAACACTTTGGTAAATTTTGCCAGTGGTAACATTATTGGCCTGGGAGGTAGGGACATTCAAAAAACGTTCATAATGCCCAAGGTCTAAATCTGTTTCAGCGCCATCATCTGTGACATAACATTCACCATGCTCATAAGGATTTAAGGTGCCGGGGTCTACATTAATGTAAGGGTCTAGTTTTTGGATGGTAACCCTATACCCTCTTGCCTGTAGCAATTTTGCAAGGGATGCTGCAATGATTCCTTTCCCTAAAGATGAAGAAACCCCGCCCGTAACGAAGATGTATTTTGTAGCACTCATAAATGGACCTTAACTTAATTTGTATACGGGGTGTAAAGTTAGGTATTTTAACTCATAACTTCATGGTATTTTAAAAGAAAGGGGAGGAAATTTTTGGGAAGGTAAGGTCGTTTTATTTGAAAAATACTAATCATTACCAATGGGCAATCGCTCATTGATTGTGTTGTTGTTTTTTTTAAGCAGTATAAAAGCAAAATAAGCAGTACCACCAAAATAAAGCGAACCAAAACAAAGCATTAACAAACCCCTTGGATAGAAAAAATCTAGATGTACGATGTCTGAGAATATAGCTAGCATCATATAAGCGCTAAGGAGCATAAAAATAAAAGAAAGTATAATGCCAAATGTTTTATTTTTAAAACGCAACTGAGCTACCAGTAGTACGATAAGTGAAATAGCAACAGGATTAACAAGCATAGCTGTCAATACCCAATAGATGATGACAGAAGCAATCAAGAGGAGTTCTGGGTACCATTTTGAAACAGATTTAGCTATTAAATACATGCAATTTTATTAAGTATATACCTAAGATGTAATTTTAAAAGAATGGTTGCTTAAAAAAATAAATAAAAGATTATTATTTAATCAAGGGCCTAATTAAATCTTCTAGCCCATTGCGTTTAATTTCATACATTTCGTGCAGTAAATCTCCAAGAGTTCCGGCCGGAAAACCCTTTTGTTTAAACCAAATATAATAAGACTCAGGTATGTTGACCAAATACCAGTTTTTATATTTTCCAAAGGGCATTTTATAATTTGCCAAGCCTACCAAATGTTGTGAAGCAGAATGTGGTTTTTTAAGTCTCATGGCAAAACAGACTATTTTGTCAAAGATGAGAAAATAGACACTACATTGAAAGATATACTAACAGCGTTTTAATACAAGGCTGTTCACATTATTAAATACCCCAATGGTAGGTGATTACTTTTTCAATATCTGGATGAATGCTATAATGAACAGGACAGGTGTTGCCTGTGTTTTCTAATATTTTTTGTGTCTTTGGTTCCAGTTTCACAGGAAATTTGAGAACTACCTCAATTTTAGAAATACGTCTTGGATTGCTAGACATTGTTTTTGTAACCAAAGCGGTAGCACCCTCAATTGTTACCCCTTCCATAGTTTGAGCCTTTATTCCCATCACAGTGAGCATACAACTCCCTAGGGCGCTTGCAATAGTGTCTGTAGGAGAGAAGGCTTCTCCTTTGCCGTTATTATCTGTAGGGGCATCTGTGATAAAAGTGGCTCCAGATTTAACGTGCTGGCAGGATGTTCTTAAATTTGATTGGTAGGTGATCTTGGCTGTACTCATTGTTCTAAAACTTGAAATTGAAGATTTTCTTGATATTTAATGATATAAAAAGCAGTATTGTTGTACCCTGAAGGAATCCCTCTTGTATACCTAAATTTATTTTCAATATACTGTGTTTCAAACTCTTGATTGGAAGCAGAAAATATATCTTCTGAACTAGCTAGTCTTAAAATAACATCATACGTTAAATCAAAACCACGAACGGCAAATCGATTTGGTAATACGCCATATTTATTATTATAACTAATTAAAAAAGCATTTTTGTCTTTGTAATTGTAGCTTTTATTTACAGATGGAAATGTAAAGTTTAACTCAGCTAGATGAACATTAGAGACATCGTGGTAATCAAAAGCAGCATTTTTATCTAAACTAAACAAACGTATCTCGTAATCCACAGGTTCCTCATCTTCCTCCAAATCTGGGTCAATTACAGGCAGGCCATTTAAAACTCCAACCACATTACTTATCAAAATAGGATCTGTAGATTCCAGTATGACCCAGTTCTCTTTTGTTTCATCTATTTGACTTTCAATATCTTCAAGACGCAAAAACCCTTCCTCACGTAAAGAAATTGTTTTGACATCAGGGATAGTTGATCGTATTTTTGCAAGTTGAGCAGTTTTGGTACTATCTGTAATAACAATCAAATTTTTATCAGTCATACCAGAGACAATGTATTTAAGCATTCCGTCCTCTAGCATTGCATCACTAGGCAAACTCTGAAATACATTTTTTGACACCTTGATTTGTTTGTTACTCAAAGGAGAAAATATAGGTACATCAGTCTCTTGTAACATAGCGGCTGCTTTTTCTATGTTTTTTTGTCCCAAAGGGCCAATAACAGCATCAAAACCATTAAAAACACTGGTATCTATTATATTACCAACAGTCGTGGTATTGTATTGGGTATCAAATACATTTAATTGTATGGAAATTCCTTTGTCTTTGGCAAATTCTGTTGCCATTAAAAGCCCGCTATAAAAGTCTAAAGACAAAGACATTAACCTATTTCTCTTAATTTCTTGTTGTTGCAAGGATAAAGAGTCTGAAATTATTGTATGCAACCCAAATGGGAGCAATACAGCAAGTCGTTTTTGGGAAGGGTCTATAATTGTTTGTTCTAAATCTCTTATGTTGATTTGGTCTGCTAGGGCAGTGAGACTATCTGATGGTATTTTTAAAATCATACCCTTTTGCAAACCGTCTTTTGCAAAGGGATTCAAAGCAATAATTTGTTCTTTTGTTAGGTTGGTTTTTAGTTTTAATCTAAAAAATCCTTCTTTGGGTTGAACCTCATAAAATCGATACCCTTGCTCTGGTATTGCTGTCTTTAAAATAGCTTTTGATGGGACATTAATATCGATACCCTGAGCAAGTCCTTGCTTTAATCCGGGATTTAATTTTTCTAACTCATCTAACGTTATGCCATACATTCTTGCGATACCATACCGTGTTTCTTTGGCCTTGACGGTATGTTTTGAGGGGTTCAGTGCAATTGGTTTTGTTTTATCAGTGATCAGGGAATCCAAGGAGGCTAATGGGGCCTTGTCAGTGATTTTTAAATGTAGTGGTATTTGCAATTTCTCGCCTTTTTTTATTTGACGGGCATATAATTGCTTGTTGTAGCGTTTTATTGCCTTAATGGATACCTTGTATTTGTTGGAAATACTAAAAAGAGTTTCTTTGCGCCTTACTTTGTGTTTTTTAAATTTGGGAGGATTCTGAGCATCTATAGAGGTCTTGGTGCCTGGAATTATAAGTAAAGTGCCTGGTGATAGTTCATTTCCAATTTCTGGATTTCGATGTTGTATTGCAGTCTGAGAGACTCCATACAATAATGCAATTTGAGAGAGGCTTTGATTTTTTTGAACGCTATGGGTGACATCCTCTTTTTGTGCAATAGCCAAGCTACTGACAAAAAAAACACACACCATAGAAAGAGACATTACATACTTCATATTTGTATACTTATAAAAGCCGCACATGTTATTAAAAGTTTTATGGCGCCCTAATCTTATCACAAAACCAGTGCCAAGAAAATTATTGGTTTTCAAAAAAATATATTACCAACACAATGGCTACTCCCACTCAATGGTTGCGGGTGGTTTGCTGCTAATATCGTAGACTACTCTATTGACCCCTTTAACTCTGTTTATTATGTTATTACTGATCTCTTGTAAAAACTTGTAGGGTAAATCTACCCAATCTGCAGTCATACCATCTGTACTCTCTACAGCACGAAGTGCTACTACTTTTTCATAAGTTCTTTCATCACCCATAACCCCCACACTGTTCACTGGCAACAACATGGCTCCGGCCTGCCATACCTTATCATACAAGCCCCATTTTCTAAGGCCTTGAATGAAAATATGATCTACCTCTTGCAAAACTCGTACCTTATCTGGAGTGATATCTCCTAAAATACGAATGGCTAAACCAGGACCTGGAAAGGGATGGCGCCCTAATATTTTTGGATCTATACCCATCTGTGCGCCAACACGACGCACCTCATCTTTGAATAACATACGTAGAGGCTCCACAATCTTTAATTTCATATACGCTGGCAACCCACCCACATTGTGGTGTGATTTTATGGTAACAGAAGGTCCGTTAACAGAAACACTTTCAATTACATCAGGATAAATTGTGCCTTGAGCTAGAAATACTACATCTTTAATTGCTGTAGCTTCATCATCAAACACATCAATAAAAGTACCCCCAATAGCCTTTCGTTTTTCTTCTGGGTCAGACTTGCCTTTCAATGCATTCATGAATCGATCTGTAGCATCAACTCCTTTCACATTTAGACCCATGCCTTTGTATTGTTCTAGAACACCAGAAAACTCATCCTTGCGCAGAAGTCCATTATTTACAAAAATGCAATACAGATTCTTTCCAATGGCCTTATGTAATAAAATAGCCGCCACGGTAGAGTCAACACCTCCACTTAGTCCTAGCACCACCTTTTGATCACCAATCTTCTCTTTTAATTGCGCAACTGTGGTATCTACAAAAGCAGCGGGTGTCCAGTTAGGAGCTACCCCTGCAATTTCGATTAAAAAATTACCTAATAGTTGTTTCCCATCTTGGGTATGATAGACCTCTGGATGAAACTGAATCGCGTAGGTGTCTTCTCCTTCAATTCTATAGGCTGCGTTGGCAACATCATTGGTGCTTGCCAAACGAACTCCATTATTTGGTAAGTCACTAATTGTATCGCTGTGACTCATCCATACCTGTGTGTCCTCACTGATACCAGCAAACAAATCTGTATGATCATGTATGGTAGTTAAATTAGCACGTCCGTATTCTCTAATGTTTGATGGAGATACTTTTCCACCAAAGAAATGCGCTAAATATTGGGCGCCATAACAAACCCCCAATAGAGGTAAAATTCCTTTTATACCAGAGAGGTCTGGCGCTGGAGGCTCATCTGAGCGGACCGAGGAAGGACTTCCTGATAAAATAACGGCTTTAAAGGTTGATAAATCTTCTGGTACTTTGTTATAAGGATGTATCTCGCAATAGATATTTAATTCTCTGACACGTCTAGCAATGAGCTGCGTGTATTGCGATCCAAAATCAAGAATGAGGACGTTATTTTGCATAAACAAAAATACTTCAAAAAAATAATTTTGCTAGAGCTTGTCAAAAGAATTTACTGCAAATTTTAACAAAGATGTAAACAAGATTGTTTATTATAAATAAATAACCGAAAACTTTCCTTCCAAAGGTTTCAAATTCTTTTTTATGGCAGGTATTAAACCGATTCCGTGCTCAAGATAAAATTCAGAAAAATTTGTGATTCTCTCTTGCAGGTTTCCATCAGGAAACATCTCACTGCGCAAAGAAATCAATCTGGTTAATTGATCCTTATGTTTCGTTTTTTGGGCTTTTAAAAGACGTTTCTCTAAATGCTTCAAACCATTGTTTTGCTTTTTTTGTTGA
>CATEMS010000301.1 GCA_949507465.1 Flavobacteriaceae bacterium | reverse complement strand
GCTTTTGCTTTTTTAGCGGGAGCGACTTTTTTTGATCCAGAGGCTACTATACTCTCAATTACAATTTGAGTGAGAGATTGTCTGTGACCATTTTTTACTCTGTATCCTTTTCTTCTTTTTTTCTTGAATACAATAACTTTGTCACCTTTAAGGTGCTTAATGACTTTTGCTCCTACTTGAGCTCCATCGATAGCCGGGGCGCCAACAGTAACTTTGCCTTGATCACTTAGCATAAGTACAGTATCGAAAGAAACTTTTTTCCCTTCTGCTGCTGCTAAACGATGTACAAAGACTTTTTGATCTTTTGCAACTTTAAATTGCTGCCCTGCTATTTCTACAATTGCGAACATAGCGTTTCGTTTTTTTGATTAATTATTGTGCTTTAGTTTAAAGCGGTTGCAAATATAATTGTAATTCCTCTAAAAACAAATACTTTATGTGCTAAAATTTTACTGTCAAAGATTTAAAAATCTGGAGGCAATAAAAACTCATTTGGTCTTTCTGTGGAGGCTACAGCTATTTTCTATTTGTCAACACAACCCCAAATAAAATAAAGGCTGCAGACCCTGCTTGAAGTAATGTAAAACGCTCTCCGTCGAGTAGCCCCCATAAAAGTGCCATCACAGGAATTGTATAGGTAACTGAACTAGCAAACACAGGAGTGCTTACCTGCACTAGTTTATTGAACATTACTTTTGCCATAGCAGTACCAACAATGGCTAAAATAAGTAGATACCCCAAAGACTCGTGCAAAACAGTGTTGTCCTTAAATGTAAGGGAGAAAAAACCAGAGAACAGTAAAACAATAAAAGCAGGAACAACTAACACAATAAAGTTCCCGGCAGCAATAGCCATTGCAGGCAGACCTTGCAGGTATTTTTTTAAAATATTTACATTCAAGGCGTAGCATACAGATGCCGCCAAGACCAAGGTGCTGTACCAGTAATTTTGATTTGGATTCACATCTGCCCCACTCCATATGAGCAACAAACTTCCAGCAAGACCTGCCATTACTCCAATGAGTTGGTTTTTGGAAAACACTATCTTAAACAAGATTGCTCCCAATAGTAGGGTTACAATAGGTGTGGTAGCATTTAAAATAGAGGCCACAGCGCTATCAATTTGTGTTTCAGCAAAGGCAAACAAAAAAGCAGGTATAAAGGTGCCCAGTAAGGCAGAAATAGCAATCCATTTCCATTGTGGCTTTCTGATTTTTTTCAAATAAGAAAACCCAACAATAAGAAGAAAAATTCCTGCAAATAAGGTACGAAGAGAACCAAGTTGCAAGGGTGTTAACCCTATTAAAGCCTTCTTTATTAATATGAATGAACTACCCCATACTACAGATAGTAAACTCAAATACAACCACTTTTTGTCTAGTGTTTTCATAACAACTACAAAGTTGATGGTAAATATTGAATATTAGATATATGAAAATTATAAATAAAACCTAAAATAAGTCTTAGTTCCACTCAAGGGTTTCCATAAGGTGCATGATATCATTGCGCAAGTAAACAACCGCCGGGTAAATAGAGTCGAAATTTGGTTTGATATCAAAATACAGGGAACCCGTAACAAAGTGTTGAAGACTATCGGTAAGGTAAAAATGGGATTGAGAAGCAGCATTCCCATTAATGCTGTAAAATACCCCATAGGTCTTGTTGGCTTTATTTTCAAAAAGTTTTTCTGGAATGCTTGTGGCTTTCCTGCTATGATTATAGGCTAACTTTTGGGCATCATATAACAAAGACTCTAGGTTAGTAGCGCCCACCTTTTGATAGGTGATGTATACCGCAGCTCTCATATTTGGGTAATTGAGGCTCACACCACAATTTC
>CATEMS010000300.1 GCA_949507465.1 Flavobacteriaceae bacterium | reverse complement strand
GAATTGCTATAGGAACTCCAATAATAATGCCTAGAGTACCCGTAAAAAACATAATTAAAGCTTTAGATCCCAAATTAAAAATAGCCTTTAAATCTATACTTAAAGTCATTAATACTAGTGCAGCTGGTAACAGAAACCTACTGGCTACATAGTATAATTGAGAACTTTCATTTACAATCTCACCACTAGTATTTGTGTATTGCCATTCTGGAGCTATAGCGCCTATGGTGGTGAAGATAGCTGGTATGAAATATGCCATAAATAAGCCTGGAACAATTTTATAAAATTTATGCCAAAAGCCACTGGTTTTTGATTCTGTATAAAATACAAAACCAAGTGATATCATTAAGATTCCAAATACGATAGCATCGTTAGTAAATAGTGGTTGGTTCATAATTTTGATTTTAGCTAAAGTACTAAAATAGGAGCACAAAAAAAGCGAAGTTTTTCAACTTCGCTTTAAATATTAAAACTTCTTGACTTTCTTAAAAGGAGAAATACGAATAGTTTCTAATGTTGTTTTCTATGTCTTCCAGTCTGTATCAAAAAATGAATTAGTTTTTTTAACAGCATCTTTAAATGCTTTTTTGAATTGGCTTATTAATCGTTCTTCAGTAGATGTTAAATCTCCGAATCTACTACCAACGTATCTTCTTGCAGAAAAATAACGTCTGCTAACAGTAACCTCTGGATTTCTTGTAATTCCTTGGCGTTTATCTATTTTTCCAATGAACACTGCAATCAAGTCATCTATTTTATTAATAATGTCTTTAGATAACTTTATTTGGTCTTTATATTTCTTTTTGTCTTCTTTGTCAAGGTCTTTTTTAAAACCTGTAGCGGTTTGTTTACTCTCTGCTAATTGCTTAACAATATCTGCCATTAACTGTTGATCTTTCTCTAAATCTTTACTAACATTGTATATTTCAGCTATAGCTTCTGAAGACATTTCTAATCTTGGATCGTATTCAACCGTTATGGAACTTTCGGAGGTTTGATCTCCAAAAGTCATTTTTAAGTTATAGGTTCCTGGTTTCACAGAAACACCTCCAGGTTCAAATTTTCTTTTTCTAATTTTCCTTGATGGTCTATCTGCACCTCTTTCATTCATGGACCAGTACATTCTATGAATTCCGTTTTCTTTTGGTGCTTTTTGTTTAAGTGTTCTTATCAAACGAGATCCATCAAAAATTTCTAATTTGATAGAGTCATATTTTACATCTGGGACAATTTCTTTTGAGGGTTCTGGTGTTGTTATTTTTTTGGTTTTGTTTCGCTTCTTTTTATTTTTTGTGCTTTTTTCTACTTTTTTGTCTGAGACATTATATGATCTATTAATGTAATATGATATCATAGCTCCAGATTTTTTATTTTCCCCGTTAAACAAAGCATCACCTCCAAATCGACTTCCAGTGGGTTGTTGATAGGCTGCTTGATAGGCTGTTGGAGGTGTAAATAATTGAAGTTTTTTATCGAATACATTTCCACTAGCCATTGCACGTAATGGTCTTATATCATCTAAAACCCAAGCCGCTCTTCCAAATGTACCTATTACTAAATCATGTTCTCTTGGTTGTATGACTAAATCTTTGGTAGAAACTGTTGGAAAACCAGCGGTCCATTTAATCCATTGGTTTCCTGCATCTAGAGAAACATATAGACCATCATCAGTTCCTAAAAATAGTAGTTTAGCATTAATGGGGTCTTCAACAATACTAAGCGTGTAGCTTTTTACATCATTCTCATCAACAATTCGAGACCAATTAGCACCATAATCTTTTGTTCTGTAGGCATAGGGAGTATAGTTAAAACGTCTATAATCATTGGCAATTAACAAAGCTTCTCCTTTGTTTTTATTGGAGGCTTTTATTTGAGCTATCCAACTCCCTGACGGTAAATCTGGGATATTAGCACTAACATCTTTCCAAGTTGTACCTCCATTTTTAGTGATATGAACTCTACCGTCATCAGAACCAGTCCAAAGTAAATCTTTTTCAATTTTTGAAGGTTCGATAACCAATATGGTCGTATGATTTTCTGCGCCAGTTGCATCCATGGTTAATCCACCACTTTCTCCTTGCTTTTGTTTTTCTTTATCATTAGTAGTTAAATCATCTGAGATAATAGTCCAAGTAAGTCCTTTGTCTGTAGATTTGTGAACAAATTGGCTTCCAAAATATAAAGTACTATTATCAAATGGGTCCATATTAATGGCTGCATTCCAATTAAAACGTAATGTTACATTAGGGTCTGGATGAGTAGGTTTTACAGAATAATTATTTCCTGTGATATAGTCGTATCTAACAACAGAACCCTGCTGACTCATAGACCAACCATAT
>CATEMS010000299.1 GCA_949507465.1 Flavobacteriaceae bacterium | reverse complement strand
TTGAAAATTTAATAGAGCTTGTAAATATTATTGGTTCTATATTCTACGGGAATGTATTGGGAATTTTCTTGCTTGCATTTTTCTTCACCTATGTTAAAAGCAGAGCTGTATTTATAGCGGCTATTTGTACTCAAGTAATTATTGTCTATATCTGGTGGATTGACCTTATGCCTTATTTATGGCTAAATGTTGTTGGTGCTTTTTTGGTTATTGCTATTGCCTTTTTCTTGCAAAGGGTGAGCTTTTATGACAACAAAATGATAGAAGAGTAAATTATAAAATCCCTCCAACAACATAAAGTCATTGGAAGGATTTTTAAAAAATAAAAAGGGGTTGTTAATTAGCTCCCCATTGCTTTAATGATTTTTTATTAAGGGCAACATAATCCATGTTTCCGGCCTCCTTGGCTTGAGCCAAAGAAGCTTTTGCCGCTTTAATTGCACCTTTAATATCGCCAGATTTTGCGTAAATTAAGGATTGTTGTCTTTTATACCAATAAGCATTATTGTTTAAAGCTACCGCAGCATCTATCCAGGTTTTTGCTTGGTTAATGTCTTTATCTGCCTCTAAAAAATAAAGAGCAGCACTGTAATAATCTGCAGCACTTGGCCCTCCCATTACTTTATCTATACTAGCGCTCACCATTTTATCTGTCATGACTTTAAAATCAATAGAGACGTAGGTTTTATCCCAAATTATAGCAAGAGTAGCTCCATCAATTTTAATGTCATTAATAGCCATTGTAAAGGTTTCTACACTTGAGGGCATTTGGTAGGTTTTAGCAACTACTTTTGCTACAACCTTTGCATCATCCCATTGCTTTGGTGTCCCCCAGTTTTGAGTGTCATTGTAAAAATATACTTCCCAATTTACAGCGCCAGGTTTTGTGAAAATTGCATATGTGCCAGCTTTAACCGTTGTACCTGCAATTAAAACATCATCACTAAATGTTATCATTGAGTTTTGATTTGCTCCCGTACGCCACATGGCATCAAAAGGAACCAAGCCACCAAATATAGTCCTCCCCTTTACAGAAGGTCTCGAATATTTTAATGTAACATCTGTTAGGCCAACAGTCTGTTCTAATGTTTGTAGAGGGCTTGGTGCAGGTGTTTTAATTTGTGCATTAACCGCAAGGGTTACCATAAACATGGCAGCGTAAAAAAGTATTTTTTTCATTGTAAATAGTTATGTATTAGTTAGGGTGTAAAAATACAAAAAAACAACCTATGGCTCTTTATTTAACAAAGCTTAAAAACATTCCGTTTTTCTGTAGTACCTTTGTAGCATGTCTAAACGTTTTATTTCAGAAATAATAGCAACGTTCTCACTTGTATTTTGTGGGACGGGTGCTATGGTTATTAATGATTTTACGGGGGGCACGGTTACTCATGTAGGTGTAGCAATAACATTTGGGCTTATTGTTATGGGCATGATATATGCCTTTGGAGACATTAGTGGTGCCCACATGAACCCTGCCGTAACCCTTGGGTTTGCTTACGCTAAAAAGTTTCCTTGGAAAGAAGTTCCCGCTTATATTTTGGCGCAGCTTATAGGAGCTTTTCTGGCAAGTGGTGTTTTATTGTATTTGTTTCCTGAAAGTCAAACACTAGGTGCTACCCTCCCAGGACTCCCTGTTATGAAAGTATTTATACTTGAAATTATCCTATCCTTTTTCTTGATGGTTGTCATCATAAATGTATCTACAGGCTCAAAAGAAATAGGAGTTATTGCCGGTATTGCCATTGGTGGTGTGGTGCTGTTGGAGGCCATGTTTGCAGGACCTGTTACTGGCGCCTCAATGAATCCAGCTCGTTCCATTGCACCAGCAGTAGTTTCTGGAAACCTTGCAGATATTTGGATTTATATTTTTGCACCAATTATTGGGTGTTTTCTGGCTGTGGCAAGTTGTAAGACCGTAAAATACGACGACTGCTGTGACCAAGACTGCTAAGTAGAAATCTTAGCCGTAAATTATCTTAAAGTTTTCAAAATCATACCTTAAATACTAGCCATCAAAGTATCTTTGATGCTGCACACTCATTTATTTGCCAAAGCAAAATAACAGAAGTGCTTACTTTTTCAACTTTTATGAGAATATATACCCTACACACCAAACAACAACTCCCCATTAGCAAACAACAGGCCTGGGATTTTCTCTCTGATCCTAATAA
>CATEMS010000298.1 GCA_949507465.1 Flavobacteriaceae bacterium | reverse complement strand
CTGTTCTCAAAAAAATAAACTAATTAATCCCTCTTGAATTTATGAATCTGTTGCTTTTGTCCTATTTCTATATAACTTTGGATCAATTGCTTTTTTCATCTCATCAAAATCTAAATCTAAACCAATTAAACTTTTTATTTTCTCCAATTGGTGATCAGTATTTTTTAAAAGTGTCAAATAATCTATGTAAACAATTTCAACCCCAGGTTCTTTTTCCTGCCATATTTTAATGTTTTCTAATTGTTTAACATATGCATTGTAGAGTTTTACAGGAAGCACCTCAGGATTTTTACCTGTCATAACACGTTGAGATCTTATAACTTCATGAAGGTTTCTTTTCATGAATATTACTTTATATCTGTACTTTGGATCTAAGTTACCCAATAAAGGGGCTACAATCTTGACTGTTTTGTTTTGGGCTCCACCAAGCCAAGAATTATCTTTATGTATTGACATTACTGGCTCGTATTCATAATATCCTTTTGGATTAGAGGTATCCGCTTTTCTTTTATCATCAACCAGCATATTTAAACCAGCCCTATCTAACATTTGCATCATAAGAGAGGTTCCTGATCTTGGTAATCCGGATACAACAGTGATCTGATTTTTTTTATACTTACCTTTGCTTTTATCCTTTAAAGAAACTATATCAAGTAATTTTTCCTCTACATTTTCAATAGCTCTGTCTGCTCTGTGAAATTCTTTTGGGCGTAGTTTTTTTGCCGTTTGGTAGGCAATTTTAGCATTTTCTAGATCACCTAACTTCTCTAAAGATTTACCAAGCATGTAATGTGCTGCTGGAAAGTACTTTACTAACTCAATGCTTATCAAAGAATGCTCAGCTGCGTCCTCGAACTCACCTAACTCATAACAGGCTTCTGCCATACCTCTATGAAATTTTGCCTTGTCAGGTTCAATATTAATTGCTTGTTCAAAATAATCTCTTGCCTTTTCGGGATCTTGAAGTATCAGGTAAAGTTCACCTATTCTAAAGTAAGTTTCTGCGTTAGGTTTTATCTTACTAGCTCTGTGAAGAACATCAAGTGATAACTTAAATTGTTTTTTTCCTTTGTATATTTCAGATTCTACAAAATAAATATTGTATCGAATGTCTGTTTTACATTGCTTAAACTCATTCAAATATTTTAAAGCATCGTCATAATCTTTTAAACCAATACATACGGTCATCAAATCAATAAGGTATGGCGTAAAATCTTCTACACCATCTGTCTCCATTAGCTCTATTAGAATACCTTTAGCCGTATGATAATCTTTTTTTCCTAGGTAAACTCTTGCTTTGTTGTGCTTAAGGTCTAACTTTGTTTTGAAAATAGATTTAGATATGTCATCATCTGGTTTTTCAACATAACCAAGCTCTACAAGCTGCTCCATAGTCTCATCATCAGATAACGCCTGGTTAAGAGTTTCCTTTTCTAATTGACCAAAATCACCTTCCACATTTTCCCAACTGTCTATGTATTTTGGCTTTGAGGTTTTTTCAAAAATGTCCAATATGACCTTCCCATCCATATCTCTTCCAATTGGAAGATTAAAATGATGGAGTATCGTTGGAGCCACATCAATTAGACCAAGACCAAATATTTTTTCATTTTTCTTAATATTAGGCCCCATGGCAACAAACATGCCAAATTGCCTATGGTCAAGAGCGGGAGCTGCGGCAACCTTTGGCATCTTTAAAATACGCCTATTACCAGACTCAAATCCATGATCAGACATTACAATTACAGTTGTATCATCATCTATCAGTTCTAGTTTACGACCAAGCATCATGTCCTGAAATCTATAGGCGCTATTGATCATATCATTATACATTTCATACTTTTCTTGGTTGACCCCCTTTAATTTTGGCGGATGAAATTTCATAAAACCATGACAAAAATGATCAATCATATCATAGTATACTGCCATAAAATCCCACTGTGTTTCCCTAAGTAAATTAGTGGCAGCATTATGCAACGATACATTTTGAGTGAGTATGTTTGAGAAAGGAACCAAACCATTGTTTTTACTTTTTTGGTCAATCTTTCCAGCCTGAGGAATAAAAGGCAAAAAATGTTCTTTAGTGATTTCCCAGGGGAACATTCTTAAATCTTTTAATTTTTCAACAAAATCCTCTGGGTGTATTGTCCCTGGTTGTATTGGTTTTACTTTTTTTGGGTCTGTACCAACTCGTTGAAACTTATCAGAGACAACAACTCCGTTTATGGGTTCTGCAGGAAAACTAGGCCACCAACCTACCAAATTACTTTTATATCCTTTATTGTGTAGAATATTCCAAATTGCTTTTGTTTTTCTTGAATGAGTTGTAACTGGCCTTAATTTTTGACCACTAGCGTCAACCTCAATAAACCCCATTACTCCATGCTTATCTGGTGTCTTCCCAGTGGCTACTGTACTCCATAGCATTGGACTGAATGGAGGATTCATGGTACTCATGTTTCCATAGACACCATTTTTAATCATTTTTTGTAAAGACGGCATTTGGCCTTTTACAATTAGGGGCCAAATAATTTTCCAATCGGCTGCATCCCAACCAATCAATAATACTTTATTTTTCTGCATTTTGTTTTGTTAAATTCTTAACAATCTTAATCTTTCTCCAGGCTACAAATGCTAGATCTCCATAGGCTAAATGTCCAAGAGAACTAGAAACTGGCATGTTTGAAAAGTCAATTTCTTTAAGCTTCTTATTCATGAATTTTCATTTAAAAAATTATTTTATTATATTTACAATTGAATTATTGTAAAACAACAAAAGAAATTTAATAAAACCTAAATATGATGAAAAAAAATACAAAAACTAACTTCGGAAAAAAATTAGCTAGATACAGTGCTCTGTCATTAGCAATAGCTGGTGTTGCTGATGCTACTGGGCAAGTAACATACACAGATGTTGAACCTGATTTTGTTGGCGGAATGGGCGATGATTTTGCTATTGATTTTGACGGAGACGGAAATGATGACATTCTGGTATTACAATCTAACAATGGTAATTATGAATTGGTTCAAGCAAATGGCTCTGTAGGGAGTGCCGGAATCGCAAGATTTGATGCAGGGAACAACTACACATACGCTTCCAACATTATTGAAGGTGATATAATTGATGACAATCTAACTTTTGCTTCTTTTGGATCTGCCTGTGCAGGAGTAGGATATGCTGGAAGTCAATTTTGTGGAACAGGTGAAGGGTATGTAGGTGTTGAATTTAACGCTGGTGGAAACACACACTACGGATGGGTTCGAATTGATGTTGCAGATTCATCAAACTTTATCGTACTAGACTATGCTTTTGAAGCTACACCAAATACAGAAATTGAAGCAGGAGACCAAGGTACTTTAGGAAACAATGACAACAACCTCAATGGTTTTGCACACTTTGTTGCAGAAGGTCAATTAAATCTTAACTCAAATACTGCAATGAGTAGTATTGCTGTATTTGACATCTCTGGAAAGCAAGTAATTTCTCAAAACTTAGCAAGTACAAATGCACAAATAAACTTAGCTGGTCTTAATACCGGAGTTTATATTGCAAAAGTATCAATTGAGGGTTCTGAAGAATCTTTCAAATTTGTAAAGTAATCTAAGAAATTAGATTCAAAAAAAGAGCGCTAGAAATAGCGCTCTTTTTTATTGTTTGTTGGCCAGCTGCCCACATGCAGCATCTATATCTTTTCCTCTACTTCTTCTGACAGTAACGGGAATTCTTGCTTTTTCTAACATTGATATATACAAATCAAGGGCGTTGTTGTCTGCCTGTTGAAACACTCCATCATCTATCGGGTTGTACTCTATGATATTGACCTTACAAGGCACATAACTGCAAAAGGTAATAAGCGCTTTTACATCTTGTTTTTGATCATTTATGCCCTTCCAAACAACATACTCATAGGTAATTTGTTTGGCAGTTTTCTCAAACCAATATACCAAAGCTTCCTTAAGATCTTCCAGCGTAAAAGACTTAGCAAATGGCATGATTTTTTCACGAGTTTCTTGAATGGCAGAGTGTAATGATACCGCCAGATTAAACTTCACCTTATCATCGGCCATTTTTTTTATCATCTTTGGAACACCAGATGTGGAAACTACAATACGTTTTGGTGACATGCCCAGTCCCTCAGGGCTGGTTATCTTATCTATAGCAGCCAATACGTTTTTGTAATTCATCAAAGGCTCACCCATACCCATAAAAACAATATTGGAAAGGGGTCTATCGTGATACAATCTACTCTCTTTATCAATGGCAACCACTTGATCATAAATCTCATCAGGGTTTAAATTACGCATGCGTTTTAACCTAGCCGTTGCGCAAAAACTACAGTCTAAACTGCAACCAACTTGTGAAGACACACAAGCAGTGGTTCTTGCATTTGTGGGTATTAGTACAGACTCCACAACCAGACCATCATGTAGCTTTACCCCGTTTTTAATGGTCCCATCTTTACTTCTTTGTATGCTATCTACCTTGATATGATTGATAACAAAATTTGCCTGTAAATGAGCTCTTGTTTGTATAGAAAGGTTTGTCATTTGATCAAAAGAGTGTGCCCCCTTACTCCAAAGCCATTGGTATACCTGATCACCTCTAAAGGGTTTTTCTCCAATAGATTCAAAAAAAGAGCGAAGTTCTTCTTTTGATAATGCACGAATGTCTTTTTTGGTTTGTTCCATTGTTTTGCAAAAATACTATTATTTAAGCCTACTTCAGGGCATAAAAAAATCGTTTCTTAATTTTTAAAGAAACGACTACAAGAATCTCTTTGAATTAAAAACTACCTATCGATGCTTATTTTTTTAGTGATTTGATCATTGGTATTGCCATCTATAAGCTGCAAAAAGTAAATTCCTTTAACCATGCTTTCAACGTTTATCAGGTTATCGGTATTTGAGAGAGAACCCTGCATTACCCGTTGTCCGGTAGCACTGTACAAATTAAAAACAAGGTTGGGATATCTTGTATTTGTTACTCTAAGTATATTTGATGCTGGGTTGGGATAAATCTCTAAAACACCCGTTAATAGATTGTCTGGAACCCCTAATACATTTTGTAAAGATTCTGTTGTAGCTTGTCCAGTCCCTAGAGGGTCTAACCAATCTTTAAGCCTTTTGGATGGGCTTTGTCCAGCATCCCAGGAGACTCCAAACCTGCCATAAATATCATAATCATTATTGTTTTGTGTGTCTATACAATTGGATTGCCCTGCATACAATTGGCCAATTATTTTTCCTGTTTCATTAAAAAGTGGAGATCCTGAAGACCCACTCTCTGTTGTTCCAAGCTCCCAACCATCACCACTACCTACAGACACTCCACCTATAAGCCAAACCTGTGTCCCGTTTGCATTCTCTTTCACAGCCCCGTCATCATCTCTTGAAATTTTCATGATATCTCCATTTGGATGATGAATACCTCCCTCAAAAAGTGGCTCATTATCGCTTCTATCCCACCCTGCAAAAACAATATCCCAGGAAGCAGGAACGGGATTAACCAGTTCTACTAGTGCAAAGTCACTCAGTGCATTATTAGATCTAAGGGTTGCACCACTGATAGTAAAATTTGTTTGTATGTCCACACTTGGGTCTTCTTGCGCACATATAGGCCCAGGACTCATCCAATTAAAACGAACACTCCAATAGGTTGGGTCACTATTTTGTAAACAGTGATTTGCCGTCAATAAATAGGGCTTTTTATCCCCAGCTGTATTATTAAGCATCGAGGCAGAGCATAAATATCCGTTACCCAGAGTAAGTAATGCCACAGATTTTTTTACATTATTTTTATAGTTTTCGAAATCATCACCAACAAAACAGTTGACATCATAATTACATGCGCCACTGTCATTCAAATTTTTATTTTCAGATACAAACTGTTCTACTTTACCCATTCTGTATCCATGAATAATATTTCCTATTTTTAATTTAGAAATTTCATTTATTCCTGGAGGCTCAAAGTATTCTATCCAAATAACATCTCCAGATACAAACCAGGAACCTAATTTTCCATTAGGTGTATTTTCTAAAGAGCCATATACCCTTGAAACATCCGTTCTATCTCCATTAAAGAGTTGCAAACGAGCACCGTTTGGTATAAAAATATCATCAAAATTTACACTTAGATTTACAGCCTTTGGGGATCTAACACCTACAATCCATACTCTACCCTGCTCGTTTGGAAGGTTTGTCCATGATCCCTGAGAGGCTATGTCTATCTCCAGGGGTCTAGAAATACCATACCGCCAGGGTTGGTTTTTATAAATGTCATTCAAGGCATCTTCTGCCATAATAGCCTCAAGATCCAAAGCAGGTAAAGAAATTATTTTTGCGGGAGTGTCTAAATCTAAATCCCAACTAAGGGGCTCCTGTGCACACAAGGGCAAAGCAGTAAGCAGAAAAACGAGTATGTATGTAATTTTATGTGTCAAATCAAAAAATAGTGGAACTAAAATACACCATTTCATACAAATAGCAGCACTAAAACCACATAAAAAAACAAAAAGCTCTAAAGGAAAACACTTTAGAGCTTTTTTGTATGGATGCTACAGGATGCTAGATAATCAACATTGCATCACCGTATGAGAAGAAATTGTACTTTTCTTTTATAGCCTCTTGGTAAGCTCTTTTGGTGAAATCATACCCTGCAAAGGCAGAAACCATCATTAAAAGAGTTGATTTTGGTGTATGAAAATTAGTAACCATTGCATTTGCAATACTAAAGTCATGAGGCGGGAAAACAAACTTATTTGTCCACCCTGAATATGGGTTTAGAGTTTGCTGAGAAGAAACCGAACTCTCTAGAGCCCTCATGGCAGTAGTCCCTATGGCGCAAATACGTCTTTTATCAGCAATGGCCTTGTTGATAATATCAACAGTGCTTTGATCTATTCGCATTTCTTCACTATCCATTTTATGCTTAGATAAATCCTCAACCTCAACGGCGCTAAAGGTACCTAGACCAACATGTAGGGTTACCTCTGCAAAATCAACCCCTTTAATTTCTAGACGTTTTAACAAATGCTTAGAAAAATGCAATCCAGCTGTTGGAGCGGCTACAGCACCTTCCTCTTTTGCAAAAATTGTTTGGTAACGCTCTGCATCTTCTGGCTCTACGTCTCTTTTAATATATTTTGGAAGTGGGGTTTCTCCCAGCTCTGTTAGTTTATCTCTAAACTCTTGGTAAGACCCATCAAATAAAAAACGAAGGGTTCTTCCTCTTGAGGTGGTGTTATCAATAACCTCTGCCACTAGAGTTTCGTCTTCGCCAAAATACAGTTTATTTCCAATGCGTATTTTACGGGCTGGATCTACCAATACATCCCAAAGGCGTGTTTCTGGATTCAATTCACGTAATAAAAACACCTCTATTCTTGCCCCTGTTTTTTCTTTGTTACCATACAATCGTGCAGGAAATACCTTGGTATTATTCATAACCAAAACATCGTCTTGATCAAAATAATCAATAAGATCTTTAAACATCTTATGCTCTATGGTTTGCTCTTTCCTGTTCAAAACCATAAGGCGAGACTCGTCTCTGTTTTCTGCAGGATACTCTGCTAACAACTCTGGTGGTAAATCAAAATGAAAATGTGATAACTTCATGTGCTTTTATTGACTTTTAAAGTGAAAAGTTGCAAATATACAATCTGAGGGTAGGCCTTGTCAAGTAAATGGCCATTTATTATTGAAAGTATTTTTAATAAGAAAATATAGTACTTAGTGTGACTCACAAAAATTGGTGTGAATTCCCAGTTTTTTAAAATCATCATAAAAGTTTGGGTAAGACTTTGTAACCACCATTGGGTCCTGGATAGTAATACAAAACAACTCAGCCAAAACAGCAAAAGCCATCGCCATTCTATGATCTTGATAAGTTGCTATTTCAATATCTTGAGCTATGTTCTCAAAAGAAAGTTTGTGAGCCTCCAAAAGTAAGGTATCATCAGTAATTTTGATTTTACCTCCTAACTCAGTTAACTCATTGGCTAGGGCCCTTAACCTATCAGTCTCTTTAATTTTTAGGGTATGTAATCCTGTAAGGTGACAGGCCACACCTAAACCAAAACAAGTTACAGCAATGGTTTGGGCCAAATCTGGGGTTGCCATTAAATCTGCTTTAAACTCAGGGGGTAGTGGAGTGTTATTTTTGGTTAAAACTATGGTTTGATTTGCTAGGATTGTTGTTGAAACTCCTAGAGTTTCATACATTGAAACTAATGCGGCGTCTCCTTGTAAACTAGTTGATTTTAAACCACACAGATGTACACTGCGGTTTTTTGACAGCGATACCAAACTGTAAAAGTAAGACGCCGAACTCCAATCTGCCTCCACAGTAATCTTACATTTTTTGCTTTTTTTTAATGGAGGTATCCTAATATAAGATCCCTTAAAAGTGGGCTCTACACCAATACTAGTTAGTAAAGACAAAGTCATATCTATATAAGGCTTTGAGGTAATTGTACCCTCAAGAGAGAGTGTAAGCCCATTACTTAAATACGGGCCAATAAGAGCCAATGCAGAAATGTACTGACTACTTTCACTGGCATCTATACGGACCTTGCCTGTAAGAGTAGCAGGTTTTATTTTAAGAGGAGGATATCCTATTTTATCAGCATAGGTTATCAAGGCTCCCATTTGCGTTAAGGCGGCTACCAAGGGGCCAATAGGCCGCCTTTGAAGGGCAGGACTTCCTTTTAGTGTAATTTCTCTGCGGGTCGTTGCAGCTAGGTAGGCAGTTAAAAAACGCATCGCGGTGCCTGCGTGATGTACATCTAGGGTATCCTCTTGGCTAGCAAGCGCTTTTTGCAGCACAAGAGTGTCATCACAAGAGGCTATGTTTTCTATCTCAATAACTGGGTATAAGGCCTGTAAGATCAGCAGTCTATTGCTCAAACTTTTGGAGGCAGACAAAAAAATGGAAGCGGAGGATACCTCTTTATATTTTGAAAGTTTTGCAATCATTTATTTTTATTGGCTTTGTGTTTTAATTTTCCCCAAAACTTTCCATAGGTTACAAAAAACCCATAGAGAAAACCTCCTAAAACAAAAGCTACAAAGGTTCTTAAGCTCAGATCTAAAAACCCTATATTAAAGCCAACAAAAGCCCAGCGCACAAAGAAGAATACAACAGCAAAGACCAAAGTTAGAATTGCCACAGATTTCCAAAAACCTTTATGATGTATCACTTGTTTAAACATTAGTGAAGTTTTTTATTGTTGTGATGCCGCTGATGATCACGTTTGGCTTTTAAATCTAATTTTTTATCAAAAGCCTCTTGTAAATCTACTCCTGTTTGATTGGCAAGACACAAAACTACAAACATGACATCTGCTAATTCTTCTGCTAGGTCTTTACTTTTATCACTTTCTTTCTCGCTTTGCTCTCCATAACGTCTGGCAATAATACGGGCCACCTCTCCCACTTCCTCTGTGAGTTGTGCCATATTGGTAAGCTCATTAAAATATCGAACTCCATGAGTTTTAATCCAAGTATCAACCTGCTCTTGTGCATTTTTAATATCCATTACTCTTTATTTTTTGTGTCTATTGAAATGGTTACAGGACCATCATTTATGAGTGCTACATCCATCATAGCACCAAATTCTCCTGTTTGTACTTTCTTATTGAGTTGCTTTTGTAAACCATCAATAAAACCCTGGTACAGAGGTATTGCAACGTCTGGCTTAGCGGCTCTAATAAAGGAAGGTCGATTGCCTTTTTTTGTGCTGGCATGTAAGGTAAATTGACTTACTACAATTACCTCTGCCTGCATATCTTGAAGCGATTTATTCATCAACCCCTTAGAATCTTCAAAGATACGAAGCTTGGCTACTTTTGCCACCAACCAATCTATATCTTGCTGGGTATCATTAGTTTCAATGCCAAGTAAAATAAGCAGTCCTTTTTGTATTTCTGAAACTAGTACCCCATGCACGCTAACTGAGGCTTGTTTTACTCTTTGTATTACTACTCGCATACACAAATGTAATAGGAAGTGTGCATACTTGCTTGAAGACTTCTCAAATTATTCTTTATTGTTATAAATATCTTTTCTAAAATAATCTTGTTCTCCCTCTAATATTTGCAAATAACTTTTATATCTAGACCATGATAATGTATCATTTTCTAGGGCTTGTTTGATGGCGCACTTAGGTTCTTGTAGGTGCAAACAATTGTTGAATTTACAGTGACCTTTTAATTCAAAAAACTCAGGGAAATAATTGCCAAGTTCTTGTTTGTCTACCTCAACAACACCAAATCCTTTGATACCAGGTGTGTCTATAATTTGAGCACCAAAAGAAAGATCATACATCTCTGCGAATGTGGTGGTATGTTGTCCTTGCATGTGCTGGGAAGAAATCTCAGAAGTTTTTAGCTCTAAGGTAGGCTCCAAGATATTTACTAAGGTGGATTTCCCAACTCCACTATGTCCAGAAAACATAGATACCTTACCCAGCATCATTTGCTTTACTTTGTCTATATTTTTACCTGTTTTGGCAGAGATATAAATACACTCGTACCCAATACTGGTGTATAGAGCTGCCAAATAATTTATCTCTAAAATTTCTTCTTGATTGTAGCTGTCCATTTTATTAAACAACAATACAGCCTTGATTTGATAAGCCTGTGCAGTAACCAAAAAGCGATCTATAAAAGAGGTGAATGTAGGTGGATTATTTAAAGTAACTAATAAAAAAGCAACATCTACATTAGCTGCAATAATATGTGTTTGCTTAGAGAGGTTTACAGATTTACGTATGATATAGTTAACTCGAGGCTCAATTTTGTTTATAATACCAAGAGTTTCATCACCTTTAGTTTCAACTTCAAACTCAACGTGAGCTCCAACAGCAATTGGATTGGTACTCTTTATTCCCTCTATTCTAAACTTTCCTTTTATTTTACATTCATAGAAGACTCCCTCAAAACTCTTGATGGTATACCAACTTCCTGTAGATTTATAAACAACGCCTTTCATTAATTACAAAACTCTGAAATTTTAATGGGATGACATACATTTTACATAAATTTGACAAAATTAAATTTTAAAAAACCTGATTATGAAAAAACTTATTTTAGTACTTGCTATTGCAGCATTATTTTCTTTTGATTTGAACGCACAAGTATATCAATACCAAACAGTAACAGTAATCGAATCTATCATTCCTAATGGTTTGGGTAGGTCTCGTATGATTTCTGCCAATGAAACAAGAGATTACAAAGCAGCAACCTCAACAAAAACAGGAGAGAAAGACAAAAGAAACAAGACAGACAGAGGAGAGCTACGTGTAAAGGGCTATGACGAGACAAAATTGTTAAACTTTTTTAATGTTGGAGGAATTCGTTTTCAAAACATTGCAACCAATGATGCCCTTGTTACCTCAAAAATTAACACCATGGCTGAAGAAGGTTGGGAATTAACTTTCGTGAACAGTGGTATAGAAAGTGATGCTGGAAAAGATGATGGAAAAGGTATTTATATAACGCGTTACATTTTTAGAAAAGCAAAAT
>CATEMS010000297.1 GCA_949507465.1 Flavobacteriaceae bacterium | reverse complement strand
TGCTAAAACTCCAAAAATAAATAGAATGTTTACCATAAGGGCAACATCGGCAAAAGCGCCGGCCTTACCGTAATAACCAACCATCCAAAACAATACTAAAAGTAGTGCTATACCAAAAGAAATCATACCACTTGTAATGGCTTCCTGACCTAAAGTTGGTCCAACAACTTCTGCCTGAATGATATCAGCAGAGGCAGGTAATTTACCAGCTCTTAAAACGTTTGCTAAATCTTGTCCCTCGGTTATGGTAAAATCTCCTGTTATTTCACTTCTACCCCCAGCGATTCCTCCTGGAGAGGTAACGCCTGGTGCAGAGTACACAATATCATCTAGAACTATAGCAATTTGTGATGCGTTTTTATTTGCATTTTTGGTCATCTCTTCCCAAATCTTAGCTCCCTTTCCATTCATCTGCATAGAAACTGCAGCATTGCTAAATTGGTCATAGGTTTGAGCCGCATCTGTAACAACACCACCAGCAAGAGGTGCTCTCATGTCTCTGTTACCTTTTATGGCATATAACCCTGAGGTCATTACTTTGGTTCCGTCGTTAAGTTCTGTTTCTACTGGTTTTTCCCAAACAAACTTAGTATAGCGTTGCTGTTGTGGCAACAAAGCTCTTACTTGAGACTTACGCAAGTAAGAATTCACTACAGCGGTATCTTTTAATTTAAAAATCCCTAAAACAGGACGTCCATTAAATCCTGGAGAAACTAGTTTTGAGAATAAGGGATTTGTCTTTTCGAATTCTTCTTCGGTTTCTTCAACTTCCTCACCAGCAAGTAAATCGTCAACACTACTTTGGGTGTCTGATACCTCTTGAGTCTCAGCGTCAGTCTGAGGAGCCTCATTTGCTTTTGCAAGCTCAGCTATTTTATTATTGGCAAGTTGTAAAAATCCTGCCATCTCCTCGCTTTTGTATACATCCCAAAACTCAAGTTGCGCTGTACTTTGTAATAATTTAGAAACACGTTCTTTGTCTTTGGCGCCGGGTAATTCAACCAATATACGTGCAGAATTTCCCAAACGCTGGATGTTGGGTTGTGTTACTCCAAACTTGTCAATACGCTTACGCAGTACCTCAAAAGCTGATGTAATTGACTCATCAATCTTTCTGTTGATTACTTTCTTTACCTCATCATTACTCATAGTGGCATTGATGTCGTCTTCCAATCCTTTATTGAAGAAAATATCAGGAGATGCTAATGAATTATCACCAGGTAGTGCTTCAAAAGCAGTGTAAAAAGACTCTAAGAAAGTATCTTGAGAATCTTTTTGTAATTCACCTGCATTTGCAAGCGCTTGATTAAAAGCAGGGTCTTTGGTATTATTTGATAATCCTTTCAAGATGTCTTGTACAGAGATTTGAAGGATAACATTAATACCACCTTTTAAATCTAAACCTTTGTTGAGTTCTTTCTCTTTTGCTGTTTTGTAGTCAATACCCATCATTATTGGGAAACTAGAAACGCTATCAAGATAAGCGGCTTCAGCAGCTGCTCTTTTGTTGGGTTGATCTTTAGTGAACTTTGTATTTGCATACTGAGTTGCACTTTCTTCTACTGTATTTGCAAGATATGTGTATGATAATTGGTATAAACTTACCAAACCAAACAAAATCGCAAAAAGTGTAATGAGTCCTTTATTTTGCATGTTGTTGTTGTTTATTGTCAAATTTTTTTGTCGGGCGAATATAACATGTATTGCTCGATTTGACACTATGTATTGATAATAAAATAGATGAAATTGTTCTTTGAGCTTAAAGAACATAAAAAATGATGTTGGTATCATGTGATGCGAGTATATAACAAAAGTGACATACTACTGAAATTTTAGAAAAAATCACTGCCGCACATTTTATGCTATTGGGCCTGCTCTAACTTGGGGAATTTTGCAAGTAGATTCAGTAAGAGTTATTGAAACAGCACGTTGTGCTAAGGAGGATATTTCAGTATTTTTATTTTGTTGTGGGGTTTGATTGCTCATAAAAGCATCATAGACCTTTGCCAGATAGTACCTGTGAGTTTTACCTTCAAAAGCAGACATAAACCCATTTAAATCTGGGGCTATATCTGACTGTTTTTGAATTTCATGAACATCAAATGTATAAACAGATGTTGTTTCAAAAGGAGGTGTTTGATTTACAGGAAAACTACTACAGGAGGCAAATTCATTAAGAAGCTCTTTTTTTGTATATAGCATACCCTTTATAACCTGCAAGTCTATGGTGGTGTAGTAAGATATGGTTAAAGTACCATTTTCTCCATGCTGGACTTTTATCCTTTGAGCGCCTAAAGCCTCAAGCTCATTAGTAAGTGTTGTTATGGTTTTTTGAGTACTAGCTATGCTTGCGGTATCACCACCAAACTCAACAACTATTTGTTGATTAGGCTGTACGATTTGTTCAAGAATTAGCCCTGTGAGAATCACTAATATGAACAAGGAGCGGAAATACCATTTTCTTTGCATGGCAGCAAATATAAAAAATAAAGACCGTATTGATACGGTCTTTATTGATATAACTATATTAAAATAATAGAATTAAAAATCTAACAATCCATTGGTTTTGGTAACCCCTGCAGCACTTTCTTGCAAATGTGCTTTTTCTGGCTCACTTAAATCTATGTTTACAATTTTCTCGATTCCTGATCTACCCAAAACTACAGGAACTCCAATACATAAATCAGTAAGCCCATACTCACCTTCTAGGAGTACAGAACATGGAAATATTTTTTTCTGATCACAAGCAATAGCTTGCACTAAACCAGAAACTGCAGCTCCTGGAGCATACCAAGCAGAAGTACCAAGCAATCCTGTTAGTGTTGCACCACCTACTTTGGTTGCTTCTCTAACTGCGTCCAAACGCTCTTGAGATATGAACTGTGTTACAGGAACACTATTTCTTGTAGCCAAACGTGTTAAAGGAACCAT
>CATEMS010000296.1 GCA_949507465.1 Flavobacteriaceae bacterium | reverse complement strand
AGTAAAATAAAAATTTCACGAGAGGTGTACATGGAAAAAATTACAGCAAGTACATACAAAATCCCTGATATACTTCGTACAACAATTTCTCTCATGGTATATGGCTTCTATAGGTCTTCTAGAAGCAACAAATATAAGTTTTTTGTACTACTTCCATAACTCATAAAATCCTTTTCTTTTTCTGTCTCAAAATCTTGGATTGCAGTAATATTGGTAGGTATAAATTTTCCACCTCTATTTTTAATGATACGTAGTCCTTCACTTATGTTTTCTACAAACTGGCTTGTGGTAGCAAATATGACAATGTTGGTGGGTAACTCATCTAATTTTTTTTCCTTTATTTGGTTAGATGACAGTAAAATTGATCCGTTTTTTGATATCAAAGACTCGCAAGTGGTCAAGAAAAAAGTTGCAGTCGTTTTTTTTGTAAAGTTTAAATTATACCCATCAAATTTATCGCAAAGCATTTGATTGATACAAAACACATCTTTTTCATACCAGTCGTTCTCTAAAAGGATATTATCGAATGCTTCGTTGATTTCATTTGCATCTAGGCAGTATAAGAATTTGCCACCATTTTTTCTAAAATTATCGGTAAACCTCTCGTCTATGGCGAGAATTTCTTGAGGATAATGTTTGCGATCATTATCCTGATCACCCTCTTTTTTAGGTGTTTTTTTTAGGTTGAGATTTCCTTTTAAAAGTCTTTTAAAGAAACTCATATACGGAGTTAATGGGTGTTTAAATTCTTATTATACCAAAGATAGTAAAAATCTTCTCATAGAAAACATACAATACTTTACTAAATGATTATAAGACTAGACCTAGTTGGTAACATTGTCATTTTCCTCAGATGCTGGTGCTGTCTTTGGAGTTTTTGTATCCTCTTGAATAACTGCCTTTGTCTCGCTAGTAGATTTTTCAAAAGGTCTTTTACCAAAAATGACTTCTAGGTTGTCCTTAAAAATAACTTCTTTTGCTAGTAATACATTTGCCAATTCTGTGAGTTTTTCTTTATTGGCTTCCAATAAATCAATAGCACGCTGGTATTGAGTTTCTATAAGGTTTGATATTTCTTTGTCTATTAACTCAGCTGTCTTTTCGCTGTATGGTTTGCTAAAATTATATTCAGACTGGCCACTTGAGTCATAATAGGTAAGGTTTCCAACCTGATCATTTAAACCATATACAGTTACCATAGCACGTGCTTGTTTGGTTACTTTTTCTAGGTCACTTAAAGCACCGGTAGATATTTTATTGAATATTACCTTTTCAGCTGCTCTACCTCCAAGGGTTGCACACATTTCGTCAAGCATTTGCTCTGGTCTTACAATGAGTCGCTCCTCTGGTAAGTACCATGCGGCGCCTAGCGATTGTCCTCTTGGTACAATAGTAACCTTTACAAGGGGTGCTGCATGTTCTAGCATCCAGCTTACTGTTGCATGACCGGCTTCATGGAAGGCAATGGCTTCTTTTTCTGCTGGTGTAATGATTTTGTTCTTTTTTTCAAGCCCTCCAACAATCCTGTCTACAGCATCTAAGAAATCTTGTTTTCCTACCGCTTTTTT
>CATEMS010000295.1 GCA_949507465.1 Flavobacteriaceae bacterium | reverse complement strand
GGACTTTTGTCTTGGAAAAGTCAATTACATGTTCTCTTCAATACTATGGATACTAAAGAACTCTTAAAAAAAGTACGAAAAATAGAAATTAAAACACGTCGTTTAAGCGACCATGTTTTTGGTGGAGAGTACCACAGTACTTTTAAAGGGCGCGGAATGACCTTTAGTGAAGTACGCCAATACCAGTATGGTGATGACGTGCGAAACATAGACTGGAATGTAACGGCACGTTACAACCAGCCACATATTAAGGTGTTTGAGGAAGAGAGAGAACTTACATTAATGCTTATGGCAGATATTAGTGGTTCTGAGTTTTTTGGTACCCATGCCCAGTTTAAAAACCAAATTATTACTGAAATTATAGCTACACTTGCCTTTTCTGCCATGCAGAACAATGACAAGGTAGGCATCTTACTGTTTACAGATCAAATAGAGTTATTTGTGCCCCCAAAAAAAGGCAAATCACACGTTTTAAGAGTCATTAGAGAGCTACTTGAATTTACACCCAGCAGTAAAAAAACAGATATCAGTCAAGCGCTTAAGTACCTTAGCAATGTCATCAAGAAAAAAGCCATTGTTTTTGTGCTTTCAGATTTTATGACACAAGGCTACAAAGACACCCTTAAAATTGTTGCCCGCAAACATGATGTAACGGGTATACGGGTCTTTGATCGCAGAGAACAATCCATGCCTAATTTAGGAATGGTACAAATGCTTGATCAAGAAACTGGAGAGTCCATCCTAGTTCATACCGCCTCCAAAGGTGTGCGCAAGCAATATGCTGCATACCATAAACAAGGGGTAGCTTATTATGAAGATGCTTTTGCTAAAAGTGGCGCTGGTGCAATAGCTTGTAGGGTGGATGAAAGTTACGTGAAAAAATTATTGGGATATTTCAAAACAAGATAACACCATTGCTAAAAACACATAACATATCAATCAAAATAAATAAACTAGCAGCGGCAGGGCTTTTATGCTTTATTTCTTTTTGTGCAACGGCTCAGGTACGCACTAAGGTAGATACAACCTCTATTAGAATTGGGGAAGAGCTTCGTATATCATTTGAAATTCAGGCAGACTCTATAGATCTTGTTGTTTTTCCTGACCAACAAACTTTTATGCCTCTAGAGGTGATAGAAAGCTATGCTACAGACACTACCTACAGCAATTCAAAAATCAAGTATAGAAAGCAATATGGGCTTACCCAGTTTGATTCTGGCAGGTATACCATCCCCAGGCAAAAAATAATATTTAACAACACTTTTTTTCTCTCAGACAGTATCAATGTTCAAGTGCGTGATGTAGCCGTTGACACCACCAAACAAAAAATGTTTGACATAAAACCTTCAATGGCAGTAGCAAAGGCTCCATTTAAAGTTCCCGCCGGGATCTATTGGTTCATTCTATTGGCGGGTGTCATTATACTAGTGTGGTATTTTTTAAGACAGAAAAAGAAAAAAGAGCAGGCTAAAAAACAGTTACCTGCTTATCAAGAGGCTTTGGTGGCTTTACAGGAGCTAGATAGTTCATCCTATTTGGTACAAAATAATGCCAAAGAGTACTATTCGTTGTTGACAGAAATTGTGAAAAGATATCTAGACAGAGAGGTAGATAACGCAGCTCTGGAGAGTACCACACAGGAGCTTATAGAACGTTTGCACACATTAAAAAAATCAGGAAATTTTGATTTTAAAATTCAAGATATCAAGCGCTTAGATACTATTTTGAAAAGAGCAGATTTAGTCAAGTTTGCTAAAATGCAACAAGGTTCTGGGCAAGCTCAAGCAGATAGGGCAACCATAGAAGAAGTAATAAGCAATACCCACCAGGCTATACCAGAACCGACACAGGAAGAATTAATGAGAGACACCCTGTATCAACAGGCATTGAAAAGAAAGAAATTACGTAAAAAAATAGTAGTAGCAGCATCCAGCCTTGGTGTTGTTTTATTGATTAGTACTGTCGTTTTTTCTAGCCTCTATGGTATTGGGACATTAAAAGAGACAGTTTTTGGAAATTCATTGAAAGACACATTAGATGGGCGCTGGTTTAAAAGCCAGTACGGTGCCCCTGGGCTTATTGTTACTACTCCAGAGATATTGGTAAGACAGCTACCCAAAAACGCCAATGATAGTACCTCTGTCTCAACAAGTGTGAGTAGGTTTACCTCTGGTGCCATAGGAGAAGATCTGTATGTTTCTCTTTCCATTACAAAAATAGCACAACAGTCTTCCTCTGAGGACCAGCAAATAGCTGTTGCAACTGGAATAGAAAAGACTCTAGAGACATTAGAGAATGCAGGGGCATTAAATTTGGTAGTAAAACAAGAATCCTTCTCCTCTGAGGAAGGATTAAAGGGAGTAAAGGCCTATGGAGATTTTAATTTGAAATTACCAAACGGAGCTATTTCTAAGGAGAAAATGAGTTATGAGATATTACTGTTTGATCAGCAAAATACATTACAGATGGTCACTGTTGTTTTTCAACGAGACAAAGAGTATGCCAACCAAATAAAGGAAAGAATCATTAACTCAATAGAAGTGCCAGTTTCACCACAAGCCCAAAACAAAACACAATCACAAGATGCTCAATAATTTTGAATTTGTTAACCCAGAGTTATTCTGGTTACTGATACTACTTCCAGTGGTTGGGCTTTGGTATTTTTTAAAGCGAAACAAACAAATACCAAGCCTAAGTGTCTCGAGTATTCAGGGCTTTAAAACCTCAAAGAATTGGCTTGCCAGATTAAGGCCTTTACTTTTTCTGCTTCGCTTGTTAACCCTTGCAGCTATTATTGTAGCGATGGCTAGGCCAAGAACTGTTAGCCAAACCACAAGAACTGTTAGCAATAAAGGGATAGATATTGTGATGGCTATTGATGTTTCAGCAAGTATGTTAGCTCGAGATTTGAAACCCAATAGGTTAAAGGCTTTAAAAAATGTTGCTGCAGGCTTTATCAAAGATCGTGTAACAGATCGTATAGGTCTTGTAGAATATGCTGGAGAGAGTTATACCAAAACTCCACTAACTAGTGATAAAAGTATTGTACTAGCTTCTTTAAAAAGTATTGAGTACAATACCATTATTGAAGGTGGAACAGCTATTGGCTCTGGTCTTGCAACTGCAGTAAATAGATTAAAGGAGAGCCGCGCAAAAAGTAAGGTGATCATACTCTTGACAGATGGTGTAAACAATACAGGGTTTATTGACCCTAAGATTGCAAGTGAACTTGCCAAAGAATTTGAAATAAAAGTATATACCATTGGTTTGGGTAGTAATGGGATGGCTCAAAGCCCAATTGGTATTAGGGCAGATGGGAGTTTTCAATATGGCATGCAACAAGTAGAAATTGATGAAACCCTTCTGAAGGAAATTGCAAAGACAACAGGAGGCAAATATTTTAGAGCCACAAGTAATACCAAACTAGAAGAAATTTACACAGAGATTAACGCCCTAGAGAAAACAGATATAGAAGAATTTAAATACACAAATTACACCGAGCTTTACAGACCTTGGGCACTTTGGGCCTTGGCGTTATTTTTGCTTGAACTCTTGTTACGTTTCACTCTATTTAGAAGTTTTATATAAAGTATGTACCAATTACAACAACCTGATTATTTTTATTTGCTCTTTGCCCTACCGGTAGTTGTGCTGGTTTATCTGTTGGTATTGTTTTGGAAAAAAAGAGCCCAGCGTAGTTTTGCAACTTCTTCATTACTTGATATTTTAAGCCCAAGTCAATCTGTATTTAAAGGCACTGTAAAGCTTATATTGGCTTTGTTAGCCTTAGCATGCTTGAGCTTTGCTCTGGTAAACCCAAAAATTGGCACCAAACTCGAGACGGTAAAAAGAGAGGGTGTTGATGTTGTATTTGCCTTGGACGTATCAACAAGTATGCTCGCAGAAGATATAGCGCCCAACCGTCTGGAAAAATCAAAACAGTTGGTGCGTCAAATAATCAATACCCTGGCCGGAGATAGAATTGGAATTATAGGCTATGCTGGCAGTGCATTCCCGCAGGTTCCAATAACTACAGATTTTTCATCTGCACGTCTTTTTCTATCAGGAATGAATACTAATATGGTAAGCTCCCAAGGTACTGCCATGACCCAGGCAATAGCGTTGGCAGAGACCTATTACAATGATATTGAACAAAACAATAGAGTTTTGTTTTTAATTAGTGATGGTGAAGATCATCAAGGAGACTACGCCAGTATAGCTGCACAGGCCAATGAAAAAGGCATAAAAATCTATACCATAGGGATAGGAACTTCATCTGGAGCTAAGATACCTATAAAGCGAGATGGCGTGTTACAGTCATACAAAACAGATCAAGACAACCAGGTGGTTATTACCAAACTCAATAAGGAGACATTGCAAGAAATTGCCAAGGCCGCCAATGGAGTGTATTTGGATGGTACTGATACAAAAGAGCTTGTAGCGAAAGTACAGAACCTACTGGCTGGGATGGATAAAAAGGAGTTTGACGCAAAGCAATTTTCTGATTTTAAAGATCAGTTTCAATGGTTTTTGGCAGGTGCTTTATTATTTTTATTGCTCGATGTACTTCTTTTAGAACGCAAAACAAAATGGATTAATAATCTTAATTTGTTTAACCAACAAAAAACAGATTTGTAATGCTTTATAATTTAAAAAATAGATACCACACACCTATTGGTATAAACACTATTGAGACGGGTATAAAAAAAACTTTGTTTTATGTGGTTGTATTGTGCAGCATTATACAAATGAGCTCACAGACTAAGATCTCTGAGGCCTCAAAAGAAGATGCCATTCAGGCTGCATTGCATTTGAGCCAGGGGGCGCTTGCCATAGAAAACAATGAATTTATTAAAGGCGAAGTTGCCTACAGAAAAGCTATTTCCATTGAAGAAGATAAGGCAACAGGAAGTTATAATTTGGGGAATGCATATTATAAAAATAGTAAAAACCAGGAAGCGTTAAGTAGGTTTGTTGGGGCAGCCAAAGTAGCAAACACAAAACCACAACGCCACAAAGCGTTTCATAATCTTGGAAATGCACTGATGAATCAAAAAGAATATTCTGGTGCAGTTGAGGCCTATAAAAATGCTCTAAGAAACAACCCTGCTGATGACAAAACTCGTTACAACTTAGCCCTTGCCAAAGAGTTGTTAGAAAAAAATCCCCCACAAGAGAGTGAGGATGATAAAGAGCAGGACAATCAAGAGCAACAAGACAAGCAAGACGAAAAAGACAAACAAGATAAAAAAGATAACCAGCAAGATCAAGATCAAGAAAAAGATCCTCAAAACAACCAAGATTCAGAGGATGATAAAGGGGATCAGAAGGATGACAAGAAGTCTCCACAAAAACCTAAAGATGAGAAAGACAAACAAGACCCTCAAGAAAATCAAACCTCTGATGGCAAGCTGTCTCCTCAACAGGTAAAAAACCTACTGGAATCTATGAACAACCAAGAAAAGAAAGTTCAGGACAAAATCAATGCAAAAAAACAAAAGGGTGTTAAGATAAAATCTGAAAAAGATTGGTAAAATGAACAGACAAAAACACATATGGGTTTTTATTTTTGTTGTGTTATTTGCCTTCGCATCACAAGCACAAGTTACCTTTCAAACAAAGGTAAGTCGCAAAAAGCTGGGTATTAACGAGCGAGTTCGGGTAGATTTTGTAATGAATGCAGATGGCGATGATTTTAATCCACCAAGTTTTGAGGGGTTTAGGGTTGTAGGAGGTCCTAACCAATCTATTAGCAATTCTTACATTAATAGAAAACGCACCTATTCAAAAACCTATTCTTATTTTTTATCTCCCCTAAAACAAGGGAATTTACGTATTGGTGCTGCTTCAATTACTGTTTCTGGAACAACCTATACTACAGGCGATGTAACCCTACAAATTACTTCTGCTGTACAAACACCATCAGACGGTACAGGAACAAATCCTGAGGTCATAGCTTCACAAAATGTACATTTGGTAGCAGAAATTTCCAACACCACACCTTATCTTAATGAGCGTACAACTATTGTATATAAGTTGTATGTATCTAACAACGTGAGTATTACCAGTCAGTGGCGTGAAATAAACTCTCCGCGGTATGCTGATTTTTGGAGTAAAAATATTGACACTCAAAAACTAAATTTGTTTGAAGGAAAATACCAAGGAGAAGATTATAGGTATGTTATTTTAAAAACCACGGTATTGTATCCTCAAAAAACGGGCCCCCTAAAAATTGAACCCCTAACCTTGGATGTCCCCATAGATGTTCCCGGGAAAAGACGCAATATCTTTGGAAGAACCCTTACAACAAGAGTTAATAAAACTATTTCAGCAGGTGAGAGTACTATTGTTGTAAAACCTTTACCACTAGAGGGCCGTCCAGAAAACTTTACTGGGGCAGTGGGAGATTTCACCTTTAGTGTAAAGCCAAGCAAAAAAGTCCTAGAGGTAGACCAAGCCCTCACATTAGACCTCTTAGTTTCAGGCAAAGGAAATCTGAACACCCTTTCTATGCCTGATCTGAAACTACCAAACACTTTGGAGGTATATGAGCCACAGCGCAAAGAAAATATTCGGACAAGACCCTCAGGGATTAGTGGTACTATTTCTCAGCGTTATACAGTGGTGCCACAAAATAAAGGCAAATACCCCATCAGTCCCGTCTCTTTCTCTTTTTTCAACCCAGAGAGTCAAAGCTATCAAGAGGTTTTCTCTGAGCAAATTGTCTTAAGGGTTACAGCAGGATCTAGCCCAAAGCAAGACCCAGCTTTAGCAGAAAATCAAACACCAAAAACACAACCTATTACTCCCCAGCAGCGTTTTAGATATATAAAATTGAATGCAGATTTAAAACCAAGTGCTGCCAGTCCCTTTTTTAAATCCAGGGTATTTTGGGCTTTATTTCTAAGCCCTCTGTGCCTTTTACCACTCATTATTTTAATTGGAAGGAAGCAAAGAAGCCTCCGTGGAGATATTCAAGGGCTTAAATTACGCAAGGCCAATAAAATGGCGCGCAAATATTTGGCAGAAGCAAGAAAGAACAAACACAATAAAGCAATCTTTTATGAAGCCTTGGAGCGTTCACTGCACAATTACCTGAAGGCCAGACTTGACATTCAATCAGCTGAGATGAGTAAAGAGCGTATTACCATGTTGCTTATGGGGCGAAAAGTAGCGGCTGATACTGTTTTGGATTTCGAAAAATTACTAAAAAGTTGTGAGCTTGCAAGATATACTCCAACAAGTGATGTGGCCATTGAGAAGGATTATAAAAAGGCAATTAACACTATTTCATTAATAGACAAACAAATACGATAACTTAAAAAATGAAATACATACTGAAATTTTGTTTGTTTTTTGTACTCTTAAGTGCCCATGGGCAATCTCAGGATCCATCCCAGGCGCTTTTCAGTCAAGCAACAGAGAACTATAAAAACGAACAATACAAAAAGGCTATAGACCAATGGAGTAGTATTGCAGCAAACGGCCAACACAGCGCAGCATTGTATTACAATATCGCCAATGCGCATTACAAGTTAAACCAAATAGGGCCTAGTATTTATTATTATGAAAAAGCACTAGTATTGGCACCCAAT
>CATEMS010000294.1 GCA_949507465.1 Flavobacteriaceae bacterium | reverse complement strand
TCTACCCTGATGCTGGCTGGTATTAGAGAGATTTTAATTATTTCTACTCCTGAAGATTTGCCCTTATTTGAAAAACTCTTGGGGGACGGAAAAAAATTGGGTTGTGATTTTCAATACGCCCAACAAGCCCAACCAAATGGGCTTGCAGAGGCCTTTATTATTGGTAAAGAGTTTATTGGCCTAGACAAAGTAGCACTCATATTGGGAGATAATATTTTTTACGGCTCTGGACTTAAAGACTTATTGCAAGCAAATAATGACCCTCAAGGAGGGATCGTATATGCCTACCATGTGCAAGACCCACAGAGGTATGGAGTTATTTGCTTTGACAACAATGGGAAAGCATTATCTATAGAAGAAAAACCCAGCCATCCAAAATCTAATTATGCCGTACCGGGCATCTATTTTTATGATAACTCAGTAGTTGACATAGCTGCTGATATAGCCCCAAGTGACCGGGGTGAATTAGAAATTACAGATGTAAATAATGTGTATTTACAACAAGGGAATCTCAGCGTAAGTATCCTAGACAAAGGAACAGCTTGGCTAGATACTGGCACCTTTGCCTCTTTAATGCAGGCCTCCCAATTTGTTGAGGTAATAGAAGAGCGTCAAGGACTTAAAATTGGGGCCATAGAGGAAGCGGCCTATGAAATGGGATATATCTCAAAAAAACAACTGCAAACACTAGCGGCGCCTTTGCTTAAAAGTGGCTATGGTAAACATTTAATGCAACTCGATTAATTTGAAACTTGAAAAAACCAACTTAGAAGATTGTTTTATTCTCACCCCAAAGGTGTTTGAAGATCAGCGGGGTACTTTCAGCGAAACCTTTAATGCTGAAGATTTTTTAAAACAAACAGGGATCTCCGTAACTTTTGTACAAGACAATGAGTCTATCTCAAAGTATGGAGTTGTCCGGGGTTTACACTTTCAAAAAGGAGCTCATGGACAAACAAAATTAGTTCGAGTTGTGAAAGGAAGAGCCCTAGATGTTGTTGTAGATCTAAGAAAAGGAAGCCCTAGTTTTGGGGAAAGTTTTAGTATAGTGCTTTCTGGGGAAAATAAAAAACAATTGTTTGTGCCCCGTGGATTTGCTCATGGATTTAGCGTGTTAGAGGATAATACCGTATTTGCCTATAAATGTGACAGGTACTATAACAAACAAAGTGAGCAAGGTATTGTTTATAATGACGCAACCTTAAACATAGATTGGCACCTTAGTAATGATGATATGATCGTTTCACAAAAAGATCTTGAATTACCTACATTTGCAAGCCTAAAACCAGAATAAAAAACATAGTCTCAAGTACTTTGATTAGAAAGATGAAAAAGACAAATTTAATTGTATTTGGTACACGCCCAGAGGCCATAAAAATGGCTCCATTGGTAAAAAAATTTATAGAAAGAGAGGATTTTATAACCAAAGTTTGTGTGACAGCGCAACATCGAGAGATGTTAGATCAGGTCTTAGCATTTTTTGAAATCACGCCAGACTATGACCTTGATGTGATGCGTCCTAATCAAAATCTTTTCACACTTACTGCTTCAATCATTGAAGGAATGAAACCTGTATTGGATGAAGTACAACCAGATTTTGTGTATGTACACGGCGACACAACTACCTCAACAGCAGCCGGTATCGCTGGTTTTTATAGTGGAGCAAAGGTGTGTCATGTAGAGGCAGGGCTTAGAACCTATAATCGGCAATATCCCTTCCCTGAAGAATTTAACAGACAACTTACCGGTAAAATTGCAGAGTACCATTTTGCTCCTACACAGGGGTCAAAAAACAATCTTTTAAAAGAAAATACCCAGGAGGAAAACATCCTTGTGACCGGAAACACGGTAATAGATGCATTGCTTTA
>CATEMS010000293.1 GCA_949507465.1 Flavobacteriaceae bacterium | reverse complement strand
CACATCTTGTTTGAAGATAGAAATGCGGTAAGGCCAAAACTAGCAGAACAAAGATGATTTGAGCGTTTGAATTTTAAAAATATAAATATAGTAATAACTCATTTTACTTTTGTTTGTAATGCTTTTCTTTTTTCTAAAAATCAATACCCGTATTTTTACATTTCTTTTACCAAATGGTTTAAAAGATTTCAAATACAATCTACATACATAAGGTATCTATATGATTACAACAGACCAACTCCAAGACCTTCGCTCTAGAATAGAGGTGTTAAGGCAATATCTTTGACATTGCTGGCAAAGAAATAGAGATAAGCAATGATGAGGAAAAAACCTTTGATCCAAATTTTTGGAACAAACCTAAAGAAGCAGAAGCCTTTGTAAAGCAATTACGTACCAAAAAAAAATGGGTTACAGATTACAAAACGGCGCTCTCCTTACTGGAAGACACTGAAGTATTATTTGAATTTTTTAAAGAAGGGGAAGGCACACAAAAGCAGGTAGACGATCGTTTTAATCAGGCTCATGAGCTTACAGAGTCTCTTGAGTTTAGAAATATGCTAGGCCAAGACGGTGATAACATGAGCGCTGTTTTGCAAATTACAGCTGGCGCTGGTGGTACGGAGAGTTGTGACTGGGCCAATATGTTAATGCGCATGTATTTAATGTGGGCCGAAAAAAATGGATTTAAAGTAAAAGAGCTAAATTTTCAGGCAGGAGATGTAACCGGAGTAAAAACCGTTACACTAGAAATTGAAGGTGAATTTGCCTTTGGCTGGCTAAAGGGTGAAAATGGAGTGCACCGCCTAGTTCGTATTTCTCCTTTTGATAGTAACGCAAAACGCCACACGAGTTTTGCAAGTGTATATGTGTATCCTCTTGCAGATGACACCATAGAGATAGCCATTAACCCCTCTGAAATTTCTTGGGACTTTGCCCGTAGTAGCGGTGCTGGTGGACAAAATGTTAATAAAGTAGAGACCAAAGCTATATTAACACACAAGCCAAGTGGTATTGTTATCCACAACAGCGAAACCAGATCACAGCTTGAAAACAGAGAAAAAGCCATGCAGATGCTAAAATCTCAATTATATGAAATTGAACTGCGTAAACAACAAGCACAAAGAGCAGAAATTGAAGATGGAAAAATGGCCATTGAATGGGGAAGCCAGATACGAAACTATGTCCTGCAACCCTACAAACTTGTAAAAGACGTGCGCACTAGCCATGAAAGTTCTAACCCAGAAGCTGTTTTAAATGGCCACCTAGATGGTTTTTTAAAGGCCTATTTAATGATGAGTGGTCAAAAAAAATCCAGCAACGAGCTATAAGTGCTAAATAACTGAAAATAAGACAACTAATAAAAAATTGAGGTGTTTCTCTTTTAATAAAAAATCAACTATTTTTACAAAAAAATAAACAATCATGAAATACGCAATAGCAGCCCTTTTATTGATCACACAACTTGCCTGTACCACAGACAAAAATACCTACACCCTAAGTGGAAGCGCAGATGGAATAGCAGATGGATCTAAAGTCATTATATATGCACTTAAAGATAACCGTACCAAGGTAATTGATACATTAGTAGTTAATAGGGGTTCTTTTTCAGGGACCTTTTCAAATACAACAGAGCCTTCTATGTATTTTATGGTTGTAAATAACAGTAGTATCCCCTACTTCCCTCAAAGTGAAGATTTAAACGCAACCATATACAAAGACAGTATACAAGCCTCGTTTGTAACGGGTAATATTCAAAATGAAT
>CATEMS010000292.1 GCA_949507465.1 Flavobacteriaceae bacterium | reverse complement strand
ATAGGTGGTGAGTTAGGGATCCTTAATTTCTCTACCCTTGGAGAAACCATATTTAGTGGACAAGCAAGTGTTAGCGGTGGCCAATTTGAGTTTGATTTTATAGTGCCTCGAGATGTACAAATACCTGTGGGCAATGGAAAAGTTAGTTTTTATTCCAAACAAAACGGCTTGCTTAGAGACAATAATGGCTTCAATTTAGATATACAGGTAGGAGGTCTTAATCCAAACCCAGGGACAGACACTAGCGGCCCTGGTATTGAACTGTTTATGAACAATGAGGATTTTATCTCTGGTGGTGTCACTAACGATTCTCCAAATTTAATTGTAAAACTAGAGGATGCTAATGGAATCAATACAGCCAGTGGTATTGGGCATGATTTAATTGCAATTTTGGATGGTGATCAAGCAAACCCTTTTAAATTAAACGACTACTACCAAGCCGATGTAGATAATTACACCAAAGGAACGGCAAGTTTTAAATTAAGAGATCTTGAGGATGGTTTGCACACTATAACTGTAAAGGCATGGGATACGTATAACAACTCTTCAACTCAAGACATTGATTTTAGAGTTGCAGGCAATGATGTATTAGAGATTACACGAGTGCTTAACTATCCAAACCCTTTTGTTAATTACACAGAGTTTTGGTTTAATCACAACAGACCCTTTGAGCCTTTACAGGTGCAGGTGCAAGTTTTTACAGTCACCGGAAAAGTAGTTTGGACACAAAACCAGTTGGTCAATACAGATGGTTTTTTATCAAGAAGTATTACCTGGGATGGCCTTGACAATTTCGGTCAAAAAATAGCAAAAGGGGTCTATGTATACAAGATTACTGTAAAATCTACGTTAACTAACCAGCAAACCGAAAAATTTGAAAAATTAGTTATCCTTTAAAAATTAAAATTATATTTGTTAAAATTTTTTTACCACATGAAGAACCTATTAATAGTACTATTAGCAACTTTTGTAACCTTTAAAGGTCTTGCTCAAGAAGATACATCTAATATAGACCAGCGTGTTATCACCACGGGTGTTCCATTTATGTTAATAGCGGGAGATGCTAGATCTGCAGGGATGGGAGATATTGGTGTTTCTAGCGCGCCAGATGCCTTTTCCCAACAATGGAATCCAGCAAAGTTTGCTTTTTCAAAAGACAAACAAGGGATTGGAGTTACCTACACACCTTATTTGAGTAAGCTTGTAAATGATATTTTTCTTGGTAATATTACCTACTACAACAGAATAAACGAGAGAAGCGCAGTTGCTGGATCGCTAAGATATTTTTCTAACGGAGAGATTGAGCTAAGAGAAACTGCAGACCAAATACCACTGCTAGTAAAACCAAATGAGTTGATGTTTGATTTATCCTACTCCTTGAAGCTCAGTGAACGTTTTTCTATGGCAGTTGCAGGTAGATACATCAGAAGCGATTTAAAACTTCAAACAGCTATAGAAGACGCTAACGCAGCCAATACTTTTGCAGTAGATATCGCAGGATACTACCAAAGTGAGGAGATTCCTTACAACAATTTTGATGGGCGCTGGAGAGCTGGTTTTAATTTTTCAAACATTGGTCCTAAGTTAAAGTATGATGAAACAGGCCAAGAGAATAATCTTCCAACCAATATGGCTTTGGGGGGTGGTTTTGACTTTATTTTAGATCCATACAATAAAGTATCTGCTCTTGTGGAGGTAAACAAACTTTTGGTTCCAACACCAAGTGATTCAAACGGAGATGGTACAATTAATAGCCAAGATGATTACTATAACGAAACATTCGTTAGTGGTGTGTTTTCTTCTTTTGGAGATGCCCCAGATGGCTTTAGCGAAGAATTAAAAGAATTTACTTGGGCTCTCGGTGCAGAGTACACCTACCAAGATTCATTTGCCTTTAGAGCTGGTTACTTTAATGAAAGTGATGAGAAAGGTTCACGTAAATTTGCAACCCTTGGCGCAGGATTTAAATACACTTCCATAAACATTGATTTATCTTATTTGTTTTCAACATCTCAGGTGATAAGCCCGCTGGAAGGAACCCTTCGTTTTGGACTTACCTTTAATTTTGGAGAACAATATGATGAGTATTAATCGGATATGTCACATAAAATTCTAATACAAATTCCAAATTCATGATTGAATTTGGAATTTGTATTTTAAACAAGACACAATTACTGTATCTTCGAGTAATCTTAAGCCCATTTAGTTTTGAAAAAACTTGATATTTCCATTACTTTAGATGTATTTGATAGTGTTGATGCATTACCTGATACTGTACAAGAATTAATGCATTCAGCAAAACAAGCCAGAGACCGAGCCTATGCTCCTTACTCTTCATTTAAGGTAGGATCTTCAATAGAACTTGCCAATGGTGTTATTGTTCAAGGAAACAATCAAGAAAACGCTGCTTATCCCTCTGGGCTTTGTGCAGAGCGAGTAGCTGTTTTTTATGCTGGAGCTACCTATCCAGGCGTGGCTATTAAAAACATTGCAATTACAGTTCGATCTCTTAATCACAGGGTAGTTATTCCCACACCACCTTGTGGTTCTTGTAGACAAGTATTGGCAGAGTATGAGGTCAATCAAGACCAACCCATACAAGTTTATTTTATGGGCGAAACAGGAAAAGTGGTGAGGTCTAATTCTGTAAAAGACTTATTGCCTTTGATATTTGATAGCTCTTTTTTGAAGTAGTATTTACTGCTTTATAAATTCTCTTAGTTTTTTTAAACTTTTACTGCTTTTGTATAAGTATTTATTGTGTTATTTTTGCTGTTTCTTTGTTATTTATGTTTACAAAGGAAATAATACAAAAAACGTATGAAAAAAATTACCAAAAAAACCTACCTAGCTTGGTATGAAAATATGCTTTTTTGGCGCAAGTTTGAAGATAAGTTAGCCCAAGTGTATATCAATCAAAAAGTACGAGGGTTTCTTCATTTGTATAACGGTCAAGAAGCTGTTTTGGCAGGAGCACTTCATGCTATGGATTTAACCAAAGACAAAATGATTACGGCCTACCGTAATCATGTACAGCCAATAGGTATGGGTGTTGATCCCAAAAGAGTGATGGCAGAGTTGTATGGTAAAGCAACGGGTACCTCCCAAGGATTGGGCGGTTCAATGCATATTTTTTCTAAGGAACATCGTTTTTATGGAGGTCATGGCATTGTTGGGGGACAAATTCCTCTTGGTGCTGGTTTGGCTTTTGCAGATAAATACAAGGGTGATAACGCTGTAACATTATGTTACATGGGTGATGGTGCTGTACGTCAAGGTTCTTTACACGAAACCTTTAATATGGCAATGTTATGGAAACTACCCGTAGTTTTTTGTTGTGAAAATAATGGATATGCAATGGGTACCTCTGTAGAGAGAGCTGCCAACCATACAGATATCTGGAAGCTGGGACTAGGGTATGAAATGCCATGTAAACCAGTTGATGGTATGAAACCAGATGTAGTTGCCAAAGAAATGGACGAGGCTATGGAGCGTGCAAGAAGAGGAGAAGGACCAACATTTTTAGAAATTAGAACCTATCGTTACAGAGGCCACTCAATGAGTGATGCGCAACACTACCGTACAAAGGCAGAGGTTGCAGAAAAACAAGAAGAAGACCCTATAAGCTATGTGCTTCATAACATTTATGAAAATAAATGGGCAACAGAGAAGGACATTGAAAAGATCAATAAAAAAGTAAAAGAGATGGTCAGTGAGTGTGAAAAATTTGCTGAAGATTCTCCATATCCAGAAAAAGAGGTCATGTATGATGTTGTATATGATCAAGAAGATTACCCATTTTTACCACATAAATTATAAGCTATGGCAACACTAATTACAATGCCGCGACT
>CATEMS010000291.1 GCA_949507465.1 Flavobacteriaceae bacterium | reverse complement strand
TTTCAGCCATTCATGTGTAGTTAGCGAGGTAAATCCATTATTTTCTGTGCCGGCGTAGTACTCGCGAATAATCTCCCCCCACCATTCAATCATTTGCAATTTAATGTCAGTTGGGCATGGCGCCGCAGCGTGTATTGCAACCTTCATGGAGGATAGATCAAATGCATTACGCTCCGCCTCATTCAATTCAACAAATATGTCCCAAAGGGCCTGACTTTAGACAAGAAGTTATCGAAAACATGGTGTATTCTGACAGAACCTATACGATGCCATAGTAACTAGCGAGGAGCGATCTGTAGTACGCTTCGTGCCAAGCCAGACAAAATTTCTGGGCCAATAGGTCCAAGATGCACAATGTCTTCAAGTCTAATCCCGAAGGAGTCGGTCAGATAGATCCCTGGTTCAATTGAAAAGACGTTACCAACCGTCAAGCGCTGATTATTGCTGGCCGTAATATATGGCGGTTCATGCACATCCACACCCAATCCATGTCCCGTCCGGTGTGGAAACGCTGCACCAAAACCCGCGGCCTCAATCACACCACGCGCGGCCTCATCAACTTCGCAGCACGCCATACCGGGCTTGACAACTGTTAACGCAGCCTGCAGCGCCGTTTCAACAATGCCCGCGGTCTGTGTGAACTTAGGATCAGGCCTATCTCCATACCATGCGCAGCGCGTCATATCGGATGGGTATCCGTTCAAACGGCAACCTGAATCAATCAGCACGGCCATCTCTGGCTGCAATACATCCGTGCCTGTATGGTGATGAGGAAAGGCGCTATTTGCTCCAAAACCCACGATACAAAACTCAAGCTCTGCCCCGTGGGCTGTCCATTGAGTTAAAAAATAGCGGGTCTTTGCTGTGATGTACTCTAGCTCTTGAGCAGTAAATTTTCGGTTAGATTGATACACCCAAATGCGTGAGGTATCTGGAAGTTTATTGAAGTCTACGAGCATAAGTGAACTGTTTATTGTGTTTGCTTGTGTTTGCTATAATTCTGAGGCATTAGCTATCATTTCTGCTACATCCATAACCTGCATCTGTTGTTCTTTTTCTTTGTGTTTTACCCCGTCTGTCATCATGGTATTACAAAAAGGACATCCCGTTGCTATCATACTAGCGCCAGTATCTATAGCTTCCTCTGTACGTTCTATATTGATATCTTTTGATCCTGGCTCAGGTTCTTTAAACATTTGAGCACCACCCGCGCCGCAGCATAGGCCATTTGTTTTACAACGCTTCATCTCCAGGAGCTCTACCTCTAGTTTACGCAGTAGATCTCTTGGTGCCTGATACTCTCCATTGGCACGGCCTAAATAACAGGGATCGTGAAAGGTAATTTTTTTGCCTTTAAATTTCCCGCCCTCAACTTTAAGACGGCCTTCGTTTAACAAGGATTTTAAAAACTGAGTATGGTGCATTACCTGATAATTTCCTCCTAATTGAGGGTATTCATTATTAATGGTGTTGAAACAATGAGGGCAGGCAGTTACTATTTTTTGAATCTCATAGGCATTGAGCAGCTCAATGTTTGTAGCTGCTTGCATCTGAAACAAAAACTCATTTCCAGCTCTTTTTGCTGGATCTCCAGTGCAGCTCTCTTCTGTACCAAGTACAGCAAATTCTACGCCAGCGTTGTTTAATATCTTTACAAAAGCTTTGGTTATTTTTTTGGCCCTGTCATCAAAACTCCCAGCACAGCCCACCCAAAATAATACTTCAGGTTGCTTGCCTTGGGCCATGAAATCGGCCATTGTTGGTACTTTTAATAAATCGCTCATAAGCATGATTTTATGGTAAACTGAAACAATAAAATTTCAGGGTATGTATTAATCTTCAAATACTTCAATGGTGAGGTCTTTTTGCACCAGTTCTGTAAATTTTCCGTTATATCTTGTGGCTTTCACTAAATGATTATCAATCCAGTGATAATTTCCGCCTCTGGGTTTTCCCATCAAAAGAGAATGAAATTTAAAACCATGCTCGTTTAACCATGCTGTTGTAACGGCTCTATGCTCTTCTGTTCTTGAGGTAAAAAAACAAATAATGTGTCCTTGATCATACCATCCGTTTAAGGTTTTAAGAGCATCTGGAAAGGGCAAACAAGTTGCCATACGCTCAGGCTCCTCGTTGGGAACATCTTCTGTAACGGTGCCATCTATGTCTATTAAATAGTTTTTTACATGTTTTGGCAACACCGGAGAGGCATTCTCACCTTGAGCATCTTTTACTGTGTGTAGGGGTTCTGTGCTAATTGGAGAGTTGTATACACTGTCTTTCACCTGTCTTAATTGGTTGATTGATCTTTTTTTTTGAGTCATGCTAGTGGTGTTTGGTATTATTCTTTTGACCAGTTTAATCGGTCCATTTGATTGAAAGGCCAAGGGGCCCCGTTGTTTTCTATATTGGTCATTGTCACATTGAGTTCAGTTGGTGCCGCAGATTGTTCCATTACTAAATATTGGCGCATGTCCATAATTATTGATAAAGGATCAATACTCACAGGACAAGCCTCAACACAAGCGTTGCAGGTGGTACATGCCCACAGTTCTTCTGTGGAGATGTAATCTTTCAAAAGTTGTTTTCCATCTGGTACAAAAACACCCGCATTGGTATCTATATTTTTACGCACTTCTTGCAAACGATCTCTGGTATCCATCATTATCTTTCTGGGTGATAATTTTTTACCTGTTTGGTTTGCAGGACACTCACTGGTGCATCTACCACACTCTGTGCAGGTATATGCATTCAAGAGTTGGACTTGAGTGAGGTCCATGACATCACTGGCTCCAAATTTTGCAGGTGGTGGCGCATCTGGCGCAGGAGCCGAGAAGGGATCTGCAGTGGGATCCATCATCATTTTAACCTCAGCTGTTACCGCTTGATTGTTTTTAAATTGTCCTTTTGGAGTAATGGCTCCAAGATATACGTTTGGAAATGCCAATAAAATGTGTAGGTGTTTTGAAAAATATAAATAGTTTAAAAACACTAAAATTCCTGTGATGTGCAACCACCAAGCAGTTCTTTCAATAACAACCAAACTGCTTTGACTCATGGTGTCAAAAAATCCAACAAACAAAGAACTCACAGGGTACGAGCCGGCCTGGATGTAATGGGCTGCTCCCATTTGTTGCAGTGCATAATCAGAGGAGTTCATTAGTAAAAAGAGCCCCATTAATACTACTTCAAAATATAAAATAATATTTCCGTCCTGTTTGGGCCACCCTTTCATCTCTGGGGATAAAAAACGTTTGATTTTAAGTACGTTTCTACGGATCCAGAACAAAACAACACTCACCAATACCAAAAGTGCTAATATTTCAAAAGTGCCAATCAAAAAATCATAAAAACCACCTAAAAAGGCAAAAACTCTGTGGGTACCCAAAAGACCATCTATAATGATTTCTAATACTTCAATATTAATGATGATAAAACCAAGATACAC
>CATEMS010000290.1 GCA_949507465.1 Flavobacteriaceae bacterium | reverse complement strand
AACTCTAATTCTTCAAAAATTTCAGTAACAGCGCCAACATCTGGAGTACTCATCTGAAAATTTTCTTGATTAAATTCTACGGGAACATCCAGCATTATAGTTGCTAGTTCTTTACTTAGAAGACCAAGGTCTTTATTGGCCTCTATTTTTTCTTTCATTTTTCCTTTCAGCTCTTGGGTATTGGCAAGTAGCCCCTCCATAGAACCAAATTGATTAATGAATTTTTTGGCGGTCTTGTCTCCAACTCCAGGAAGTCCTGGAATATTATCTGCACTGTCTCCCATCATTCCTAAATAATCGATAACTTGAAGGGGGTCTGTTACTTCAAATTTCTTTTGTACCTCTGGAATCCCCCAAGTTTCATACCCACCCCCAAAAACAGGTCGGTACATGAAAATATTATCTGAAACTAGCTGCGCAAAGTCTTTATCTGGGGTAACCATGTAGGTTTGATACCCTTGGCTTTCTGCTTTTTTTGCTAAGGTTCCAATCACATCATCTGCTTCAAATCCCTCTTTAACCATAATTGGAATATGCATAGCAGTTAATATTTTTTGAATATACGGTACCGCTATTTTAATCCCATCTGGCGTTTCATCTCTATTGGCCTTATACTCTGGGAAAAGCTCGTTTCTTGCTTGGCTGCCTCCTTTGTCAAAACAAACGGCTATATACTCTGGACGTTCTCTTTTAATAACATCAATAAATGAATTCATAAACCCTAAAATAGCAGAAGTGTCCATCCCTTTACTATTGATGCGAGGGTTTTTAATAAATGCATAATACCCTCTAAAAATCAAGGCATATGCATCGATGAGAAATAATCGTTTTTTTGGTTCTGACATAGTTCTTTTTTCTTTTTCAAGTCACTAGTTTGTGTTTGTTAAAAAGCCCAGACAATAGAACTTTTAACTTCACATCAAGCAAGTGATAGGTAGATAATCAAAAATAGAAAAAAGCAGAGAGAGTTATGCTAAAACCTGGCACAAAATAAGTATTGAATATCATTGAATTAAAAAAGCCTAACAAGTATCATGTTAGGCTTTTTTAATTTGTAATCTATTAACTTTTCAGGGATGTGTCAAAAACAAACTACAGTGTGTCGTAGTATTTAATGGCTGTCAACAAATCTTGCTCTTTGTTTAAATCAAGACTGTTTTGTTTTGTAAAGTCTTTCATTTTATTTTGTTTTTCTCCAAACACTTTTAGTTTTTTTGCTTTAGATTTAGGCATTTGATAAAAGGTCCCTTTTTTGGTGACTAAGTAAAAAACTGGTTTGTCTTTAAAGACAGCTGGAAGCGTTTTTGTAATAGAGGAAGTAGCTTTTTTCTCAGGACTGAAATCTTTCACATGTTTTTTGTAGAGCGCAATGTTATTTCCCTCAAAAATAACTTGAAAATAACCTCCCTTTTCAATGCCACCTTGGTACGGAACAAAAACATAAATAGCATCAATTATTTTTACGTAAATATCTTGAGACTTGGTAAGCACTCTTGCATCATCATCACTATCGCTTGGGTTTTGCTTTACCTCCATCTCATCTGCAATAGCATTATATCTTATGGCTATGTTGTTTGCAAGTAATTTTCCTTCCTTGTAGATGTTTCCAAGTAAATAATTCGGGTTATTGTAAGGAGTTCCTTTATATGATTTGGTGTCTTTAAAGTTTATACCCTTATTTTGTCTTTTGATATAAGTGTCTAAAAGAAAAGCATCAGAGACAAACATTGCTGCATCAAACTGAGCGATGGCTGTGTTGAGTGTTAAAACACAAATAGTGAGTGTAAGTATTATTTTTTTCATAGGTATTTTTTTGGTAATAGAACAGCAAAAATTACGCCAATATTTTAAAGTGTATTAAAATAGTCTAATGCTTGATTGAAATCTTTTTCTTTTCTGAGATTTAGATTGTTGTTTTCAATGTAATTACTCATTTGGTTTTGCTGAGAAATTAACAATTTTTCTCTTTTTGCTTTTCCTTTTGGAAGTTTTGTTAAACTTCCTGTTTGACTTACAATATACAATTGTTCTTTTTCTTTAAATGTGTCTGGCACATCTCTAGAGTAGGAGTTTGCAGACTCTTTTCCTTCTATAAAATCTTTGATTATTTTTTTATAGATGGTAAGTCTGGAACCCTGAGATATCACCATGAAGTATCCTGCTTTTTGATTTTTATCTGGAGATACAAGATACACAAAATCATCGTTTAAAATACGAACAGAGATGCTCTGTGATGGTTTAATGACATTGGCAACAGTCGGGGAGAGGTTGTTGTTGGGTATCAATTCGATTTCCTCCGCTTGTACGTTGTACCTCAGGGCTACATTACTAGCCACTAATTGCCCATTTTTATATACAGATCCTGATTGAAACGCTTCATTGGCATATATGGACCCCATAGTGTTTTTGTACCCTTTATAAACAGGGGTTGTTTTTGAAGATAAAAATTCTTGGTATGCTGTTTGGTCATTTGTACTAACTTGAGATACCATATTTAAAGACATACAAAGGGATAGTACCACTATAAGATTATTTTTCATCAAGGGTTTTTTTGAATTTGAACAAGCCCAAATCTAAACTATAGGGCTCTTAATTTTGTTAAATTATTGTTATTCTTTACAATTTATTTTTGCAGTTTTACAGTTTGCAAATAAAGGCAAAGCAAAAAAAAATCTAAAATCTTGGGCGTTTTTTTTGAGATATTTTTTTCAATTCAAACACCTGTTTAACTACTCAATCAAATCTATCGCTTTTGATACCTGTGTTTCTGGCATTTTACAAGCGTTGTTTACACAAACATATACAAAGGTTTCATTCTCTACATACCGTTGTTTTAACAAGGGGCTTTCTCCCTTTTGAGTGCTACCAGCAATTAGTTTGTTTGGCAGATAATACTGATTAATTTCTTTTACTTTCTCCTGGGCTTGATCTCCCACAACAACAATTTCATAAAAGTTATTTTGAAAATTAGCCAATAGATCTAGCCAATTAGAAAACCCTGAAGGGTATTTTTCTATCTCTGAGAGCACATTTTTAAGCATTTGGGATGCAGTAGCGGCATATGTTTGGTTATCAAAGTGATGAGATAAAACCAATAAATTTTTTGCCATCATAGAATTGGATGCAGGAATTACATTGTCTCTGTATTGAAAACTTCTAGTAATTAGTGAGGGGTCCAGATCACTGGTGAAATAAAATAGTTGCTTCTGAGAATCATAAAAATGTGCATATACATAACTTGTTAATTCATTGGCACTATCAATCCATTGACTATCAAGTGTAATCTCATACAAACCAATAAAGGCGTCTATTAGGGTGGCATAGTCTTCTAAATATCCATTGATTGTACTTTTTCCGTCTTTATAGCTATGAAACAAAGCTCCAGAGGGTTGCCATTGTTTGGACTTTATAAAATGTGCATTTTTTAATGCAGCCTTGAGGTATGATGGTTCTTGAAATGCTTTGTAGGCATCAACATACCCCTTTAGCATAAGCCCGTTCCAGGAGGTAAGTATCTTATCATCTAGTCTTGGCTTATCTCGCTTGTTTCTGTAGTTAAATAGTGTGTTTCTCCACCTTTGTTTTTTGACTTGTAATGCTTCATTGGTAATACCAAACTCTTGGCAAATAACAGGGTCACTTTTGGAACGTATCAAAACATAATGATCACCCTCCCACAATCCAAACGAGTTTATGTTGTAATAGTTTTCAAATAAGGTAAAATCTTCTCCAAGTTCTTTTGTAAGCTCCTCTTGGGTAAATACATAATAGGCTCCTTCTTCCAAAACCCCTTCCTTTGTTTGGCTATCTGCATCGTAAGAAGAGTAAAAGGCACCTTCACTATTTGTAAATTCTCTGGCAATAAACGCCAGTGTTTGGGAAACTACTTGTTTGTATAAATTGTTTTTGGTTGCTAAATATGCATTGCTATACAAGCTTACTAGTTGCGCATTGTCATACAGCATTTTTTCAAAGTGGGGGATATGCCATTTTTTGTCTACACTATACCTAGAAAAACCACCTCCAATATGGTCGTATATGCCCCCATATGCCATTTTATCTAAGGTGGTGGTGACATAGGTAAGTAGCGCTTTATCTTGGCTTTGTTTTGCTTTTCTAAGTAGATAAGAAATAGTATTTGGCATCATGAATTTTGGAGCTCTGTTTGGGCCTCCATAAGTGTTGTCAAAGGATTCTTGCCATAGTTTTATTATCTCTTGGGTGTCGTATTTTTTTAAATCTACATGTTCTTGATTCAAAGGAAGAAGATCCATACTTTTTATACCCTGTTCAAGGTTTTTTGCAACCTCAAATAATTTATCTGGATTCTCTGTGTAAATTTTCTGAACTTGCTCTAAGACATTGGTCCAATCCTCCTTTTTAAAATAAGTCCCTCCCCAAATGGGTCTACCATCAGGAAGTGTTATTACATTTAATGGCCAACCCGCACTACCTGTCAATAGCTGTACTGCATTGATATAAATTTGATCAACATCTGGACGCTCCTCCCTGTCTACTTTAACATTGATGTAATTTTTGTTCATTACGGCTGCAACAGCACTGTCTTCAAAACTCTCTCGCTCCATCACATGACACCAGTGACAGGCAGCATATCCTATGCTGACAATCATGAGTTTTTTTTCATTTTTTGCAACCTCTAATGTTTGGTCATTCCACCCTCTCCAATCAACAGGGTTGTGAGCGTGTTGTAATAAATAAGGACTTGTTTCTTGGGCTAGCAAGTTAGTGTATTGATGTATATCCACGGAGTCTTTATTTGAGGTAACACAAGAATAAAAAGTAATAAAGCAAAGTAAAATCAAATATTTTTTTTTCATCTATACCAAGGGTTAGCACTTTACATAGCAAAAATACACTATTTAAAATTTCCAATCAGAGTAATAGTGTCTGCAGCCAACCACATTACCCATTGACCGCCTCTACAGTTTCAACTCGCCCAGGCATCATTTCTTGAAGCATGGTTTGAATTCCGTTTTTAAGGGTAACGGTAGCTGAGGGACAGCCACTGCATGCTCCTTGGAGTATGACGTGAACTGTTTTGGTATCTTTCTGATAGGTGTCAAATGCAATGTGACCACCGTCACTTGCTACAGCAGGTTTTATATACTCTTCTAGGATATCAACAATCTCTTGCTCTATGGAGGAGTAGGATGTGTTGTTTTTTGTATCTGAAACAGTTCTTTTTTTGGTGCTATTTTCTGCTACAGCTTCTTTCTTGTTTTGTAAAAAAGCATCATTAAAAATAGCATTGCCCTCTTGGATAAAGTTTCTTATAAAGGAGCGCAACTCATTTGAAACTTCTGTCCATTCTACCACATTGTATTTTGTAATAGAAACATAATTAGCACTAATAAATACCTCTTTTACAAAAGCAAAAGAAAAAAGTGCCTTTACAAGGGGAGCCTCCAGGGCATCTTCTATAGATTTAAATTCAAAAACCCCATCTACCAGTGGTTTGTT
>CATEMS010000289.1 GCA_949507465.1 Flavobacteriaceae bacterium | reverse complement strand
GTATTGGCGCTTGAGTTGGGAGATTTTACACTTGAATTTGAGTAATGAATCAAAGCCAGGCCTGCCTTAAGGCCAACACCTTTAAAAATGTCTTTTTTATTGTACCCAAGCATAAAATAAGAAGAACCAAGTATGTGAGTCCCATAGGCATTATTATTTGGGTTTGTGTCAATATCATAGGGGTTTTCTGCATATGCGATACCTGTAGCAACTCTTAGAAATAGGTTCCTTTTTAGAAAATAAAAATTATAGTGTCCATGTATACTTATGGTGCTTCCCAAAACATCATTTTGAGGATTTTGATATACCATAGACACTCCAAAATCTGGATAATTATAAGCCTGCTGCCACCGGGATTTACCAAAGGTCTTTACATTGTATCCTAAGATAAATCCCTTTGGGTGCCCTTTAATTAAATGTTCTATGTCCTTGTTATGTCTTAAAATGCTACCATAGAAATAGTTGGCATCTACAAACGCAGACTCCTTCTGTTGGCCTTGCATTGCAAAGGCGCTTAAAACCAAGAAACATGCTAATAATTTTTTCACATTGCAAAGTAAAAGAAACCCTAGGGTTTTAAAAAGGCAAACTTGTTAAATCAACATTGCCGCCAGATAAAATAATGCCAACCTTCTTGCCAGCAAATGTTTTTTTGTCTTTTAATAGTGCTGCAAAAGGGACAGCACAAGAAGGTTCAATAATGATTTTAAGGCGCTCCCACAGTAGTTTCATGGCTGCAATTATCTCTTGCTCTTCCACTCGTATTATATCGGTAACAAGTGTCTTTATGATCGGGAAATTTGTATCTCCAAGGTGTGTTCTTAACCCATCTGCGATGGTTTGTACCTGGGTGTTATATTGAATTTCTCCTGACTGTAAAGATCTGTAGGCATCATCTGCATTAAGGGGTTCTCCACCATAAACACTTACAGAGGATCCGTAATATTTGGCAGCCAGGGCGCTTCCAGCTAAAAGCCCGCCTCCCCCAACAGGTGTAATGATACTATGAAGTGATGGCTGCTGTTGTAATAGCTCTATAGCTGCAGTGCCTTGTCCTAAAATTACATCCATGTGGTTGGATGGGTGCAAAAACGTAGCGCCTGTTTTATCTTGTATTTTAGAGGCCAATGCCTGGCGTGCTGCAATGGTAGGTTCGGACTCATAAATAATGCCTTTATAACTTGTTACAGCGTCTTTTTTGACCTGTGGCGCATTAGTTGGCATTACTATGTGTGCAGGAATTCCAAGGTTTTTTGCTGCCAAGGAAACAGCCTGAGCAAAATTACCAGAGCTATGCGTTACCACTCCTTTTGCTTGATCACTACCAGGAATCTGTAGTATAGCATTGATGGCACCTCGCATTTTAAAGGCGCCCATTTTTTGAAAATTTTCACACTTAAAAAAAATTGAGGCTCCACTTAACTCATCCAATAATCTGGAGGTTAACACTGGAGTTTGATGCACATGTGGAGCCACCCTGGCAAAGGCTTGTTGAACTTCTTGTTGGCTTGGTATCATCATACAGGTAATTAGCTTGTTTAGACAGTTAAAATAGTGTCATTTAAGGTAATGCAGTAGTCTATCTTCACTGAACTCTCAAATGTAATAGATACAGAGC
>CATEMS010000288.1 GCA_949507465.1 Flavobacteriaceae bacterium | reverse complement strand
ATAGAGTTGTTCTAAAAAAAATGGGCGCACCATTTGGTGAGAAAAAGTCATGGAGGATAAAGAAATTTTTGAATTTGCTCTTTGGTACAAAGCCTCACTAAAACCATAAGGGCCGCCTACAACAAACACTAAATTTTTAAGACCACTATTCATTTTCTTTTGTAAAAATTCTGCAAAACCTACAGAGGATTGCATTTTACCTTTCTCATCTAGTAGACATAGAAAATCACTGCTATGTATTTTTTTTAGTACAGCCGCTGCTTCTGATTTTTTTTGCTGTGATTCACTTAAGTTTTTTGCATTTTTAATATCTGGAATCACCTGGATAGTAACATTTATGTAGTGTTTTAGTCTTTGAGTGTAAAGTTGTGAAAGCCCCTCTATGTTTGGGTTGTCAGTTTTTCCTACAACAAATAGGGTAATTTTCATAGGTGCTAATTTTCTAGGCGTTACGTTGTTTTACTTTCTCTTTGTAAAATAGTTTATTTGCAATATAAATTACTTTATGCACTTCACAATACGTGATACTTGTATCCTTACTGGTAAGTGAAATTATCTTTGTAACTGTTATTTCCTTCTCTGTAGCTATTCTTCGTTTTATTTCCTGTATTTCATTTTCAGTAAATGTAAATGTTGCATAAATATCTTCCTTAGCGGGTTTTTTAAAAAATATTTCAGAAGATTTATCCCATACCACATAATTGTCTCCCAAAATAGTCATGAGTTGGGTCATTGCTATTGGATCTGTAGCAGAAAACATACTTCCACCAAATATAGAATTTACATAATTTCTATTTTTATAACTAATAGGTAGTTTGATAGTTACACTAAGCATATCCTCAGAAATAGAAAGAATTTTGCCGGTACTTCTTCTGTACATTGGAGATATATTAAACCCATATTTAAATGCATTACTTCTTCCAAATAGGGTAGTGGCCAACGCAATGAATTTTTTGTAAATGGGCATAGAACATCAGATATTAATGATTTGTATTTGGTGCAGAATATGGTTTTGTAAAAATACAAAGAATTACTAGGTTCATATGTCATCATTTTTGATGGTTTGTTTTTAGGCAATAGGTTTAAAAAAAAGGAAAGAGTTGGTGTGTAATGCTTGCTATTTTTTAACTTAGCAGAAAAATGTCGATATGATTTCACCAGAACAATTTAACAAAGAAATCAACCTTATCATTGCTAATGCAATTCGGGAGGATGTGGGTGAGGGAGATCACTCTTCCTTGGCTTGTATTTCACAAAAATCTACTGGGAGTGCTCATTTGCTAGTTAAAGAGAAGGGTATTATTGCTGGTGTGACTTTTGCCAAACAGGTTTTTGATTTCATTGATCCTTCTTTGGTTTTTGATATAAAGATACAAGACGGAAATTCTGTTTCTCCGGGTGATATTTGTTTTATTGTATCTGGAAACTCACAATCTATCTTAAAGGCAGAGCGGCTGGTATTAAATGCTATGCAGCGCATGAGCGCCATTGCAACAAAAACAAAAACGTTTGTTAAATTGCTGGAGGGCACAGGAACAAAAATATTAGACACAAGAAAAACCACACCCGGAATAAGAGCTATAGAAAAATGGGCTGTTACCATTGGTGGGGGAGAAAATCATAGATTTGCTTTGTATGACATGATTATGTTAAAAGACAATCATATAGATTTCTGTGGAGGTGTTGTTACCGCTATTGAAACCACAAAACAATATTTAAAAAGCAATAATCTTGATTTAAAAATCATTGTTGAGGCAAGAAATTTTAATGAAATAGAACAAATTTTATCCACAAACGGAGTTTATCGTATACTTATTGATAACTTTAGCCTTCAAGACACAAAAAAAGCTGTTGAGATGATTGGTGATCGTTGCCTAACGGAATCTAGTGGTGGCATTACCTTACAGACCATTGCAGCCTATGCAGAATGTGGAGTAGATTATATCTCTAGTGGCGCACTTACTCATTCTGTGCATAATTTGGATTTAAGTTTAAAAGCAATATAATGCAACAACAGCAGCCTGAAACAAATAAGACCCTAGAGGATACCCTGCTTAGAATTCCAGTCATTAAACAAGCAATATGGCTTACCAAACAAATTAAATTACCTGGAAGGGGCGGCTTAACATTTTATGATTTTATCAAATTATACCTCCAAGGTATTGTACAGGGAACTTTCTCACCAAGAGCCAGCTCTATTGCTTACAGCTTTTTTGTAGCTATATTCCCATTTTTACTGTTTATATTAAACCTCATACCCTATGTTCCTATAGCGGGTTTTCAGTCCAGGTTTTTAATTTTTATAGAAGGATTTCTTCCTCCTCAAACTGCAAACCTTTTTATTCCAGTCATTACTGATATAGCAACAAACCCAAGGGGTGGCTTGTTATCTTTTGTTTTTATATTATCTATTTTTTTAGCTGCAAATGGCATAAATGCTATTTTTAGCGCTTTTGAATATTCCTACCATGTTAAAATTAACAGAGGATTTTTTAAACAATATGCTGTTGCTGTTGGAGTTTCCTTGCTATTTGCCATCGCGCTTATTGTAACAGTTGTTGTGATATTGTATGGCGAGTATGGAATCAGAAACCTCCAAGGAAGGGCCTTTATCAGTAAAGATGTATTTTGGTTATCTGCTTTGCAACTTACAGCCTTTGTTGTATTATTGTATAGTACCATTTCAACCTTGTATTATTTCGGAACCAAAGAAGGGAAAAAATCAAAATTTTTCT
>CATEMS010000287.1 GCA_949507465.1 Flavobacteriaceae bacterium | reverse complement strand
ATCACCCTTGATAAAATGAACATTTGTATGTTTTAGTGCAGCATCCAGATTTTTTAAATCTCCTGCATAGGTAAGTTTGTCTAAGACAAAAATTTCATCTGTAGTATTCTCCAAGGTGTATGCTACATAGTTGGATCCAATAAACCCTGCCCCACCGGTTATTAACACTTTGTTTGACATATATTCTTTACTGCTATTGTAAAATTAATTTCAACATTTTTTCTGTGATCAGATAGGTTGGCTTTACCCCTGTAGTTCCAAGCCCACCTGAGGCTAGGGTACTTCCAGTCTCCAGAGGGTTATCACTGGCATAATAGGCATACATAACTTTCACATCACTACTGATGCTTCCTCTTATGGTTGACGCCGCCTGTATTGCTTTTTGATAATGGGCCCCTTCCATCTCTAGGCCAACAACATTCCAAGTTGAGGTAAAGAAAAACTGTAATACATCTCTATTTTGGAGCGATGTACCTAGCACGCTTATCATGGCTCCCTTACAAACAGCAATGTCATCATTTTCAAAATCAGATACCTTGAGTTTGTTTTCAAAAGGGTAATTATCTGCCGTACCCTCAAATACATGTGCAGATGGTATCATAATATCACCTTTTCCTCCGGCCAATATTCCTGCCTTTCCCATAATCCCGATTGATACAACGTTTAAAAATTGTGTTTTGGTATTTGTAGTGTAGGGTTTTAACAACTCATCCATAGTTTCATAGGCCTGTTCACCAAAGGCATAATCCATAACAATAATAACTGGCTCATCTTTTATTTGCCTTTCAGATTGCTGTAAGCCATAGGGTAATGATTTTAGTTTTGAAGTGTCAAATATCTGTACATCTATATTTGTGCCACTTGTATCTTTAAGAAAAGTCATCCCTTGTTTGGTGGCCAATTGACTAGTTTTTTTACGCTGGTTTTCATTAGCCGAATCACTTAATAGCTCATACAAATGCATCCTGCCTTTTTTTGCATCAACCGGCAATGCTTTTTCTGCATATAGACTATTCATCACACTATGCATGTTTGCACTAATGATATGAATGGGGCGCTCAAGCAATCCTTTTTGATCAAGAGTTTTTTTGATGTTAAAGGCCCATCTCTCTCCGTGAATATGGTGCCCGATACGCTCTCTTAATACAGGACTGAAGGTGATGATTCTTTTTTCTGATTTTACAATTTCATCTATGGCGCCTTTCCCTAAATGGTAAATGATACTTAAAAAACGGTGCTCGTTTTGATCACAAGAAAAAGCACTGTACACATCATTTACCTCGGCAAATGTTCTGCCAAGAAAGTTTGCCGTGTGCGTAAGAGCAATTTCTTTTTCTTTTTGGGATAGTGTTCCTTTTTTAAGGACGGCTTGTTCTAGTTTTTTCCAGTCTCTGTTTACATCCTTGCCATCGTTGATAAGTACTTGGCTCATAATTTTGTGAGACTCTATGTATAAAAAAGTGAGATGGGTAAGAATATCGTAGATCTCGGAGCGCCCTCTTGTGACCTCAATATTCATTTGCTCTTGGTCTATACGGTAACAATTTCTCCTTCTTTTGGCCGGTATAATTGGCAAGAAGTGGGAGTCTTTGTAGCCCTCATCACTCGTGAGGTTTATGTATCTGCACTCCTCTATGGCATAGGGTAACCTGTCAATTACGTACAAAAGGCCTTGCAGCTCAGATTTTTCCTCAGCAATGGCACCATAAATTTCTGGACCTAGGGTAAGTAGCGCTTCACGAAGCGATTCTCCTGAGACGCCCATGGGTTTGTAGAACCCCCTGTTAAATAGGTGCCTCATGGTAATGTATAACCGTTCTATGGCTCCTGTACTTTCTTGAGCCCTCGATCTTGTATGTGATTTTAATTTTGTCATACCCGCAAAGATAACATATTCTTTTTTGCAGATATTATGTAATGGTTGGAAACCTTCTATTTGCGGGTATTTAGTCTAAAAAATACACCCAACACACATAGATATGATTTTAAAATTTTGGGTGTTACTTAGTTGGGTTTTTTAATATAAATGTTGCTAGTTTGTCAGCAATATTTCTGTCATTTGAGAGCCTAGGTACTTTGTTTTGCCCTCCGAGTTTCCCCTGCGATTTCATATATTCCTGAAAAGCACCTTTCTGCAGTGGGCTAATTTTGAGTTGCTGTAACATATTGCCGTCCAAAAGATCCTTATAGTAGCTATTTTGACTTTGCAATACCGTGTCTAGTTTTTCAGCTATTTCTGGCAAGTTTACCACAGGGGTTTCAAACTCTATAAACCACTGATGGAAGGCAAGCTCTCCAGATGGTGGATCTGTTTGCGGCGCAACAGTAAATTCTGATATTGAAAAGCCAAAGCTGTCCATGGCTTGTTTCATTGCTGTTTCCACTTCTTTGGCAATCACATGTTCGCCAAAGGCAGATATATAATGTTTGATTCGTCCTGTAACTATTACACGGAAGGGCTTAAGTGATGTAAACTCTACGGTATCTCCAATATTATAGCCCCACAATCCTGCGCTAGTTGAAATTATAAGCACATAGTTAACTCCAAGCTCAACTTGTGCTATGGTATACCTTTTTGGGTTTTCTTTAAAAAAATCATCAGCCACTATGAACTCATAAAATATACCACCATCTAACTGCAAAAGCATTCCTTTGTCCTGTTGGCTATCTTGGAAGGCAAAAAATCCCTCACTTGCGGGGAATAGTTCTATACTCGGTACTTTTCTACCAATTAGAGCCTCAAATTTTGCGCGATAGGGTTCAAAGTTTACACCTCCGTATATAAATAGTTCAAAGTTTTTAAAGAGATCTCCTGTTTTTTTACCAGTAGCCAGTGTTAGTTTTTCAAAATACATTTGCACCCATGGTGGGATCCCACTTATTACTGTCATATTCTCTTCTTTTGTTTCCCTAACTATGGCATCTACCTTTGTCTCCCAGTCTTCAATGCAATTGGTTTGCCAGGAGGGAAGTCTATTCTTTAAAAGATACTTAGGCACATAATGAGCTACAATACCTGATAGCCTTCCTAGACCAATTCCGTTTTGGGTTGTCATTTCTGGACTCCCTTGTAAAAAAATCATTTTACCATCCACAAACGAGGCCTTTTTTGTTTGATTGATATAGCATAAAATAGCATTTCGAGCTGCCTTGATATGTGTAGGCATCGACTCTTTGGTCAATGGAATGTATTTTGCCCCAGAGGTGGTGCCAGAGGTCTTGGCAAAATACAGCGGTTTGCCAGGCCAGAGTATATCGAGTTCTCCAGCCACAACACGATCTACATAACTTTTTAATCCCTCGTAGTCTCTGATAGGCACTTTTTTAACAAACTCCTGGTGTGAGGATATGGTGTCAAACTCATGATCTTTTCCAAAGGCTGTATTTTTTGCAGTATTTATCAATTGCTTAAAGACGCGCTCTTGAGTTTGGACAGGGGTAGAGGCCCATTTATTGATTTGTCTTGTTGCATGTTTTGCGAATAATAAAGCTGCTATAGATTTTAGTGACACGAGGGGGATGTTTTAAGTTTAATCAAAATCAATAAAGTCTTGTGGATTAACGGGATACCCTTCTCGCCAAAGCTCAAAGTGTAGGTGAGGCCCTGTGGTTAATTCTCCGGTATTGCCCACTTTGGCAATAACCTCACCTCCCTTAACAATATCTCCTTGGTTTTTGCTCAGTGAGGCGTTGTGTTTGTAGGCAGTAATGGTGTTGTTGATATGCTTTAAGATAATAACATTGCCTGTGTTTGGTGTCCATCCTGCAAAAATAACGGTACCATCTGCAGCGGCTTTAACAGGAGCATTTTTGACAGTAACAACATCAATAGCAAAGTGTTTTGTTTGTGGGTTATACTCTTCAGAGATTGCCCCTTTTACAGGCGCAAAAAACACGACTCCAATCTCTGCTGCATTGAGCAGGGGGTTGTATTTGTCTTCTTGAGCTACCCTCTCTCTTAGCAAAGAATCTTGCTTAGAAGGAGTAAAATCTATCATGGAAACATCGTTTTTTGCAGCTTCAAGGATAGAGTCTTTATTAAAATTTACTGTTTCAAGATCACCGGAGAGTACTTTTTTAATTGAGCTAAGGTAGCGCTGGTTTACAGTAATAATATTTTGAAGCGAGTCTGTTTTGTATGATAACTCTGTTGCTTTTGTCTTTAGAGCCGTAGAAGAGTATCCAGGAATGTATTCTCTCAAGGGAGTGAAAGCAATAATAAAAGCCGTTATTACAACCACCAAAATGGCAAAAAGCGTACTAAACACAAAAACATTAAGTCTATTTAATTTAAAAGAAAAACGCTCTTCAAAGGTTTCTTCGTTAAGCACCACAAAGCGGTACTTATGCAAAAGTTTATCCTTAATTTTATTAGATATGTTTTCTTTGCTTGCAATTTAAATTGAATTGTATCTCACAAATATAAAATAAACCACCCACCCAAAGGGGCTATTCTTTGATACAAAACACGTAATCTAGAGATTTCTTATTACCTTTGTTTGATAAAACAACCTATTATGGAAACATTATCATTCTTCTTAGTCATTGGATGGCCACAAATTGTATTAATTGCTGTAGTAATCCTACTCTTGTTTGGTGGTAGAAAAATACCAGAATTGATGCGCGGTCTGGGTAGCGGAATCAAGGAGTTTAAAGACGCATCTAAAGAACCCTCAGATCAGGAAGACACAAAAATAGAACCTTAATTTACACAGGTTACCTAGCATACACTCCTTATACTTATAAGGAGTTTTTTTATACCTAAGAGTGTTTAAGCTCACTTAAAATCGCCGCTCTGGTAAGATGATTTAGCGCTCTTTTGTTGTCTAAAGATTTCCCTTTTGTTGTAATTAAAGCAAGTGTTTTTACTCTTAAAACTCCAGGGCATCCACTAAAAAAAGTAAAAGAAAAACGTTTTTTATTATCAAAAAATACCAAGGGAGCAATGTCTATTTGGTGCTCTATGGCAAGCCTAAAGGCCCCGTCTTTAAAGCTGTCTAGAAGAACACTCTCTTTTTGAGGAACACCTCCTTCAGGGAATATACAGATACTCAATCCTTGACCAAGTCTTTTCTGAGCGCTTTGAAAAACCTCTCGACGGCTTCTTGGGTTTTTTCTATCCACCAAAATACAGGTGCGTTTGTAAAAAAAACCAAAAAGAGGAATGTTGCCCAACTCTTTTTTGCCTACAAAAACAAAAGGATTTTTTATGACATACAACATGAGCATGATATCCGTCATGGAGGTATGGTTTGAAACAAACATATAACTCTTGTTTTTTTGATAGCTAGCCTCTCGTTTTATGCGAGGGATAAGCCCCATGCCGTATAAAATAAAACTGGCCCATATTCTGGCTAACTTAAAAAAAGTTGGATACCAACGTTGCTTTAATGTACTTAAAAGCAGCAATGGGAAAAACACTACAATTGGGAGAGCGATAAGGATGTAAAACCAAATCCTGTACAAGAAAAAAAGAGGGTATGTTACTAACTTCATGAGTTTCAAAAATACCAATTTGAATTACCTAATAAACCGAAAAGGCGTAACTTTGTGTAATATAAAAGAAATAACCTATCCAAGTCGCATCATTATGGCAAGAATACTTACAGGAATACAGAGTACCGGCACTCCTCATTTAGGGAATATATTGGGTGCCATTATGCCTGCTATTGAAATGGCAAATAAGGTAGATAATGATAGTTTTTTATTTATTGCCAATTTACATACCCTTACTCAAATTAAAGATGCTGCCGTGCTGCGTGAAAACACAAATAGTACAGCCGCTACTTGGTTGGCCTTTGGCCTTGATGTTGAGAAAACCGTTTTCTATCGCCAAAGTGATATACCACAAGTAACAGAGTTGTCTTGGTATTTAAGTTGTTTTTTCCCATATCAGCGCCTAACCCTTGCGCATTCTTTTAAAGATAAAGCAGACAGGCTAGGGGATGTAAACTCAGGGCTTTTTAGCTACCCAATGCTCATGGCTGCAGATATACTACTGTATGATGCGCAGTATATTCCTGTAGGGAAAGATCAATTGCAACATATAGAAATGACTCGAGATGTAGCATCAAGAATTCATGCCCAGGTTGGGGAGATCTTTGTGTTGCCTGAGGCCAAAGTGCAGCAAAGCACCAAATTAATCCCAGGTATTGATGGGCAAAAAATGAGCAAATCTAGAGACAATACCTTGAATATATTTTTGCCTGAAAAACAACTTCGTAAACAGGTTATGAAAATACAAACCGACAGCACACCTCTAGAGGATCCTAAAGATTGGAGCACCTGTAACTGTTTTGCCATTTATGCTTTGTTAGCCACCCAGACCCAAATTGATGCAATGAAGGCAAATTACAAAGGTGGAAATTATGGATATGGTCATGCCAAACAAGCGCTTTTTGAGTTGATTCTCAAAAAATTTGAAACCCAAAGAGACCGCTACAACCATTATATGGAAAATCCTCACCTTATCGACGATGCTCTTAAAGTAGGCTCCCTAAAGGCCAAAAAAGTTGCTGATGGTGTTCTGCAAAGGGTTCGTGAAAAGTTAGGATACTAATACCATGTCTAAAAGAACATTAGTTATTGGAGATATTCACGGGGGTTTAAAAGCCCTGCAACAGGTATGGAACCGTGCACAAATTTCTAAAGAAGATACCTTAATTTTTTTGGGAGATTATGCGGATGGATGGAGTGATGCTGCAGAAGTTGTCTCGTTCTTAATTTCAATAGGGAAATCACATAAGTGTGTCTTTTTAAGAGGGAATCACGATTATCTAGTACATCGGTATTTGACCAAAAATGACACAAATCCTTTATGGGTAGCTCATGGAGGTGCTGCTACTATGGCCGCATATGAGTCTATTTCTCAAAAGCAGAGAAATGAGCATATTTCTTTTCTAGAGCAGTTACATAACTACCATATTGATTCCAAAAACAGGTTATTTGTACATGCAGGGTTCACCAACCAAGCAGGCCCAAAACATGAGTTTTATCCCGATTTTGTGTATTGGGATAGATCTCTGTGGGAGATGGCCTGTAGTTTGGATCCTTTACTATCCAAAAAAAGCAACAGATATCCAAAACGACTTTTATTGTTT
>CATEMS010000286.1 GCA_949507465.1 Flavobacteriaceae bacterium | reverse complement strand
ATCTATGGCGGTGTCACCAATACGGGTACCAATTGTGATGATGTCATCACGGGTTAAAAACACGCCAAATGGAATATTTTGGATAGGAAAATCACTGTTTTGAGTAACTTCAATCCATGAAACTCTTTTGGGGTCGTTTGCTGTTAAAGACATAGTTATTAATATATGTTAGTAAAATTAATATCAAATATATAATTTTAAGAATAGGTAATGATTGCTTTTATTATTTTTGATGTTTAATTAACACAAAGAAAGTTTTATCGTTTTTTTTCTGAAATAGTTTTATCTAAAAAGGACCACATCAGGTACTCAATATACAACTTTCTATCATTAAAAAACCAGCTAGTATTACAATTTTATTATGGAAAGAGACCATCAAATATTTGAATTAATTCAAGCCGAGCATCAGCGACAATTAGACGGTTTGGAGCTTATTGCATCAGAGAATTTTGCCAGCCAGCAAGTAATGGATGCAGCAGGATCTGTACTAACCAACAAATACGCTGAAGGATATCCTGGGAAAAGGTATTACGGAGGTTGTGAGATAGTTGATGAAGTAGAACAAATAGCCATTGATAGGGCCAAAGCATTGTTTGGTGCTGAATATGCAAATGTACAGCCACACAGTGGGTCTCAGGCCAATACAGCTGTGTTTCATGCTTGTTTAAAACCTGGAGATACTATTTTAGGTTTTGACCTAGCACACGGTGGTCATTTAACTCATGGGAGCCCAGTAAACTTTAGTGGAAAAATATATAATCCAGTTTTTTATGGAGTAGAGAAACAAACTGGAATACTTGACTATGATAAAATTGAAGCCATAGCAATAAAAGAGCAACCAAAAATGATCATTGCTGGCGCATCTGCCTACTCTAGGGAAATTGACTACAAGCGTTTTAGAACAATCGCAGATAAAGTAGGTGCTATACTATTGGCAGATATTGCTCATCCAGCAGGTTTGATTGCCAAAGGAATCATCGCCGATCCAGTTCCGCATTGTCACGTGATTACTACTACAACACACAAGACGCTTCGAGGACCACGTGGAGGCCTTATATTGATGGGCAAAGATTTTGAAAATCCATTTGGTATAACCCTTAGAAACGGAAACAAACGTATGATGTCTTCCTTATTAGATAGTGGTATTTTTCCAGGAAATCAAGGAGGCCCCCTAGAGCACATTATTGCTGCAAAGGCAATTGCTTTTGGCGAGGCTCTTACCGATGAGTTTTTACATTATATGGTTCAGGTAAAAAATAATGCTGCTGTCATGGCAGATGCTTTCATGGCAAAAGGATATGAGATAATTAGTGGTGGTACAGACAACCACATGATGCTTATTGATTTGCGAAATAAAAATATTACAGGTAAAGAGGCAGAGGCGGCTCTTGGTAAGGCAGATATCACGGTAAATAAAAACATGGTACCCTTTGACGATAAATCTCCATTTGTAACCAGTGGAATTCGTATTGGTACTGCTGCCATTACCACACGGGGCTTGAAAGAGAAAGACATGCAACAAATTGTGGATTTTATTGATGCAGCTATTACCCACCATGATTCAGACAGTAAACTTGATGAAATAGCTGGTATGGTAAACAGTTTAATGAGCGATAAACCACTGTTTGTTTGGTAAAAATCTACTGTTACCCTTTGGCTTAATATAAAAAAGAGACATGTTTTTTCATGTCTCTTTTTTTGTGCTATGTGTAAATGTGTTATCCCTGTGGAGGAAACTTTGTGCTTTGATAAGCTCCTGCATCTGCTGGCTTACTCCTTGGTGTTCCATTCAGATCTACAGGCACCAGGTTTGAAATGTTAGGATCTGCAATTGCTTCTGCTCCAGATACATTTTTTTCTATATTGAAATTATTTTCATTCGTATTCTCAAAGGCTGGGTCTATGTTTAAAACAACCGTGTTATCAAACTCATACAATGGATTGCCATCAAAGTTGTTATTAATATCATTAAAGCGCAGCAATGAACTGTTGAGTGAAAAATTAAAAGCGGTCTGCTCATTGATAGGAAATAACCCTAACTCAATATTTTCACTTCCATAAATAATACAATTATTAAAATTTGCTTGTATTAAATCGAAAGCAATTACTCCGTTTTCTGTCTCTAGGCCATTATCGATTTGTAAGGCCGGTAATGATCTAAAACCATTAGACCAATAATTTACAAAAGAGCAGTGGTTGAAGGTGTAGGTCCCTCCAAGAGACAATGCAATACTGGATTGCCCACTGTTGTTGATTACAAGATTTTCGCCATAGATATCTCCTGTTCGGGCAAGCAGTCCAATATTTGCAGCGTTGTAAATTTGGGTATTTTTAAGTGTGAGGGTTCTGTCTCCATCGTTACTATCCATGAGTATTCCAACCGATGCATTTTTAATGGTCGTAAAACTAAATTCGTTATCTGTACTTCCTGCAGTACACCAGATGGTCCCCCATTGTCCAGGGACATCTTCAAATGCAGGTTCAAGTCTGTCGCTTTCAAAGATAATCTCTCCTTCCATAGCCTCAAGATCTTGGCTCTGAGTACCGTTTGCTTTAATCGAGGCTGTGTTGGCCACAAGTAGCCCACTATTTTTGTGAAAATGTATGCGGGCCCCCGGGTCTATGGTTAGTTCGTCACCGGGCCCAACGGCTGCATAACCGTAAATTACATAGGGTTTTTCATTGGTAAATTGGAGTTCTGTATCATCTAGGAAAAATCCTTCTATTTCAATAGCTTGTTCTCCACTGCCAAGGGTTAAGGTTTCATAAATGCCATTTCCTAAATCTTCTGGAAACAAAAAAACAGCATCTTTAACAAGGGTTATTAGGGTTACATCTTGCTGGTTAGCGGCGGTATCAAACTGAATTGTATCTTCATATAAAAATTCTAAGCCACCTCCTGGTAGGTTGTCTATATCAAGTGTGGTTTCTACAAAAACAAAGATACTGTCATTGGCTAGTATATTTATATCATTAAAAATCTTACCAGGTAGGCCATCAACATTTAATCTGTATTGAGAATCTTCTCCATTACCAAGTCGTATTGATGGTATGGTGATATCATCATCGCTGGTGTTGTATACCTTTAAGTTGTAGGTACTAGAGCCAATATTTGTAAAAACAGTATCTAGAAAAACAGTATCTCTTGAAAATTCGAGATTGCCCGTGCTAGGAACAGTTTCAAAATCATTACGACAAGAGCTCCAAAGTACGATGGAGCAAAATAATACAAAGCCATACATGTATTTCATAAAAGATAATTTTGATAAAAATATAACTTTTTATTGGGTGTAATATTGTAAAGCAACAAAGAATTGCTCACCAGAGATTCTATTTGGTTAGCGTTTGTTTTGATTTTACTTTTTTTCAAAAATCTCAATTTTAAAAAGCTTATCCCAATTTTTACCTGTTACATATATTATATTGGGTTCTCCTTTGGAGGCAATGCCATTTAAAACGTCTAATTTATTATGTTGTGTTACTTTCTTTTTAAGCCCTTTTAAATTAATAACACCCTTTACAGCACCGTTTGAAGGATCAATAATAGCAATAGCTGGTTTTGTATAGATGTTTGCGTAAATAGCTCCATTGATCCACTCAAGTTCATTAACATTATCTATTTTGCTTGTATTGGTATACATTTCAATATATCCCTCTTCGGCTAATGTTTCTGAGTTGAGTTTCCAAATTTTACTTGTACCATCGCTTTTGTACAATGATGTTCCATCATTACATAGTCCCCAACCTTGTTTGCTTTTATTGTAGGCAAATGTTCCTGTTTTTTCAAGTGTTTTTAGGTCATATATAAAACCCATATTTTCTCTCCATGTGAGCTGATATAATTTATCTTTTACAATCGTGAGTCCTTCTGCAAAATACTGTCCATCCAAGGGTATGTTTTTTTCTACACGCCCAGTTTTATAATCTGTTTTACGTAGTGAAGATTCACCATATTGACCTGTGCTTTCATATAAAACATCTCCAACAAATTCTAATCCTTGTGTGTAGGCATTTATAGCATGAGGATAGGTTTCTAAAACTTTGTAATCATACACTATTGGTTTTAGGGATGACAAGACTGTGATTGATTTTGAAACACGATAAGTCATAGAACCACTTTTTATTTCTGCGCTTATTACTTTGTTTCCAAGGGTGGTGTTAGAGAAGTCAAAACTTCCCTCTAGGTTATTATTGGCGGGTATTTCTTCACCATTTACATTAAAGATTACAGTATCAATAGGATCACCTTTTTTACTTTTTACCCTAAAATTCAAAGTTTCTTCATTTGAAATTGCTTTTATATTGTCTTGTATTTCTATTGCAAATAGCGTGTTAGCGTTTTGATTTTTTGTGCCACAACTGGTACAAAAAATCGCTAAAAACAGCAGGGCAATGTAAGTGGTATTTTTCATGGAGAGGTGTTTGATGTTTTTATAGTTTAATCTATTTTTTTTAATGTATTTGGTTATTAAAGACAGCAAGATATTTATTATAAATGATTATTAAAAATAGTTTGCAAAACTACAAAATGGAGTATATTTGCACTTGGCAAGTCCTACACAACTAGCTCCTGTAGAATCCCCCAGGGTGGGAACGCAGCAAGGGTAAACGGTTGTAGCAGTGTGATGTAGGTAGCTTGCCTTTTTTTATGCCTATACTTTAAGAGTGTATATATATACAAACGCTTTACAAATATGTAAAGCGTTTGTTGTTTATTGTGGACTTATTATTGGATAATTCCTCCACAACTAACTCTAGCTCCTGCGGCTCCAGAGGGTTGCGATACAAGGTCATCTTTACCTTGGTGAATGATCACTGCCTTACCTAAAATATCTTTTGCTGGATCATCACAACCAATACACCACTGGTCTGTAGACATACTAATGGATCCAATTCCATTTTCATCTACCATAAAATTGCCAATGTCTCCTTTATGATATCCTTTTTCTGAGCCCCATTTACCGTGATTTTCAAAGGTGGGATTCCAGTGTCCTCCTGCAGATTTTGCGTCTGGTGATGCGCAATCTGCTTTTTCATGGATATGTATGGCGTGGGCTCCAGGACTCAGTCCTTTGGTTTTGGCATCAAAATAGACTCTTTCTCCTTCTTGTTTGAAATATGCAACCCCTTTAGATTTATTTTCTCCTTTTGACTCAAGAGATATTTTTAGTTTAATTGTTTCCATATCTTGATTGATAACCGCTTTGACACTTTGAGCTTTTTGGGTGTCATCAGTTGCTTTCTTGGGCTGTTTGCTTTCGTTTTTACAACCTGTTGCACTCAATAAAACAAGCATGGTTAAAAGAAAATAATTTTTCATGGTACTAATTTGTTAAATGATTAATGTCGGTAAGATACAACTCTTTTTGATAAACAATTTACTAAAGGATGTTTGGTCTTGATATCATATTTTTATAGATTTCCTTTATTAATCTTGGCTCTTACATCAAGTTTATACCAAATTCCTACCTGAAAACGATCATAGTTCTTTCCTGTAAAATGATTTTTTAGATACCCTACCTGTGTTGTTATATTTTTATTTATGTGATATCCCAGAGCTGTGTATAATCTATTTTGACTAAAAACGGGTTCTTGTAAATTGATAAACACTTCATCGTAGGCAGAGACAAACCAATTTTCACTTACAGGGTAGGTGAGCCTGAGTAAATAACGCGCTCTGTATTGGGTGTCATTTCCAGAGGTTGGACTATTTATAAAACGTTGTTCAAACCTATATCTGTGGGTTGCTTTAAATTTCCCAAGAGAGTTCTTACTAGTAAATTGCCCATATAGTCTATGTTCTTGTGTGTTTTGCTCTCCGTTTGGTTCACTGAAGGTTCCATCTGTTGAGATATATCCATACCCAATGCTAGCCATTGTACTTTTGTTAAGATGCCAATTTATCCCTGTTCTGAGCAGTAGCTGGTTAAAGTTTGATCCAAACTCATAGGTTCTGTACTGCACCTCTGGAGAAACACTGATTTTGTCTGTCAGGCGAACATTTCCAAAAAACATCTCCCAAGATCCGAATTCATCTTGGCCATTTGCTTGAGCGTTTGTGTATTGAATTGTTACAAGTGTTATAAATAGCAGCGCAATTATTTTTTTCATTTCTTATTTATTCTAGTTTAGGGGTTAATCTTGCTAAATGTTTTAATTTCTTGGAAAGTTTTAGTTTCTACCTTGCTCATGGTTTCTTTGTAAGCTTTCCAGTCTTTATCAAAAAACGCATTGGTTTTATCCAGCGTCTGATTGAGTTTATCTTTAGCATGTTTTAGTAAAGTGATTTCTGTTTTGGTCATACCATCTGGTCTGCTACCACCATACCAGCTTGCTGTTCTAATTCTATTTAATACCGTGACCTCAGGATTTCTAGTAATCCCTTGACGTTTGTCCTCCTTGCCAATGTAAAGGGAAATAAGGTTTTCAATAGTTTCTGAAATTTCAGT
>CATEMS010000285.1 GCA_949507465.1 Flavobacteriaceae bacterium | reverse complement strand
TTGTTTCCTCAGAAATTTCTAGAGATATCCAACAAAAGAAGCTGGATGAAGCCCAAAAAACCACGGTACATGGAGCTCCAACTAGAAGTGTTGCGCCATTTATAAAATACGCTGCCGTTGGCCTTATTGCAATGGCTGTTTGTGGATTAACGGGTTTAAAAATATATGAAGGCACTGTTCAAGAACATAATTTTGCGCAAAAACAAAAAGCCAATAGCAAGCTAGAAAAACAAATTCAACAAGCTACTTTTAGTATCTCTAGCCCACTACCAACACTTGAGGTACCTGTTGTTAAGCAAACAGGTAGATATCATGTTGTTGCGGGTGCTTTCAGAATAAAGGAAAATGCTGAGCGGAAAGTTGCCCAGCTTCACAAAAAAGGATTTGCTGCTGTAAACTTAGGAACAAATAAATATGGCCTACACCAAGTGGTTTACGCAAGCTTCCAAAATAGACTCCAGGCTCTTAAGAGCCTGCGTGCTATAAAAGCCTCACAAAACAGCGACGCCTGGTTACTGGTAAAGTAAAAAGCACTTCATTGATGCCTTTGTGTCTTAAGTATCGATAAATTATCCCTGCTGTTTTGCTATTTTGATTTTATCTTTGCCAAAAACAATACTCATGGAACCAAAGAACCCTAAAGATTCTTTTACAATCATCACAGACCTTGTACTGCCAAGTGAGACCAATCCTATTGGTAATATGTTTGGTGGAGAACTCTTAGCGCGTATGGATCGCGCGGCGAGTATTGCCGCAAGAAGACATAGCCGCAGAATTGTAGTAACTGCCTCTGTAAATCATGTAGCCTTTAATAAAATGATTCCGCTAGGAAGTGTGGTCACAGTTGAAGCGAAAGTTTCTAGAGCTTTTAAAAGCTCTATGGAGGTGTATATGGACGTTTGGATAGAAGATCGTGAAAGTGGTATTAAAAGCAAGGCTAATGAAGGTATATATACCTTTGTTGCCGTTAACGAAATGGGAAATCCTATGCCGGTACCACCAATTGTTCCAGAAACTCAAATAGAAAAACAACGCTTTGGAGCTGCCCTTAGAAGAAGACAACTCAGCCTATTATTGGCTGGTAAAATAAATCCTGAAGATGCTACAGAGCTAAAAGCATTGTTTGAATAGTTAAGGCTACATTCTATAAATCCAATCAGCGGGATTCATCTCTGTATCGTTTTTATAAACCATAAACTTAATAACTGTTTCCTTTGTTACAGGATGAGTAAACACCCTACCGATGGGGTCTTTTGTGGATACCCTATCACCTTTTTTGACACTTATGGTTGCTAAGTTGTAATAAATTGTGATGTAATCTCCGTGCTGAATCATGACAGCTTTGTTAGCGTTTTTTAACTGTTGTATTTGAAGTATTTTTCCGTTAAAAACTGTGCGGGCCTGCGCATTGGCATTGGTAGCAATTTCTACCCCATGAAAAGTTTGTGTTACGTTTGGAAATTGAGGGTGTTGCCTGGTTCCGTATTTGTTAATGACAAGGCCTTGTTTGACGGGCCAAATTAATTTTCCTTTATTGTTTTTAAAATCTTTTGCTATGGCGGCGGCCTCTGGGGTTAAAGCAAATGTTGTAGCAGATGCAGTAGTGGTTTTGGCTTTTTCTTCTCTTGCTTTTTTATTAGCTGCAGCAATGGCCTCACGAATCAACTTTTTGATTTGCCCGTTTATTTTGTTGGCTTTTTGTTGTTTAGAGCGTATTTGCTTGGTAAAAGTAGTTTCTTCTTTTTTCAAAGATGTAATAAGGGTTTGTTGAGATTCCCGCTCTTTTTTAAGTTCGGCTTTGGCTGCTATGTTTTGTGTTATTAATAGATCTTTCTCCTTACGCTGGGCAATCAAATCTTTATTTAATTGTTGTAATAATAGGGTCTTTGCCTTGATGCTTTCTCCTTGTTTTTTTCTATAATTTGCATACTGTTTCATGTATTGAATGCGCTTGTAGGCTTGCAGAAAATCATTGCTAGACAACAAAAAAAGAACCCTACTTTGCTGTGATTTGCTCTTGTAAGATTTCACTACCATAGCGGCATAATCTTCTTTTAGGCTTTGAAGCTCATTTCTTAGTAATGAAATTTGAGTTAAGTTTTCGTTGATATTCCGGGTGAGTAAATTTGCTTGTTGATTGGTAACTCGTATAAGGTTTTCTTGGGCTTTGATGCGTTGGTTTATATCTTCAACCTCTGAGAGTATTGTTTTTTTTACCCCACGTGTTTTAAATAGCAAGGTGTTTATTTTTTTAATATAATTTAAAATACGTTCTCGCTGCTTTTCTAATTGCTGTTGTTTGTTTCCGGGTTGAGCCATAGCGCTAAAGTTTCCGAAGAACAGTACCAAGAGAAGCAATATGTACAACCGTTTTTTCATTTATTTAAAAGATTTCTGGGTGTAACCTTCTGGAATAGTGAAGGGGAAACCTACCCTTGGATTAAGGTCTATTTTTTTATAACGTACAAAAATACTTGTTTTTTCTTGCTCTTCAAGGGCTAAAATACCCAGCTGTGTTGGATAATAATCGTCTTCTATCTCTTGGTATGGACCGTATTGTAACAACAGATTTTTTTGGGATTGTGGCTGTAAAATTTGCACCTGATGAACCATAAAGTTATCTGGATTAAACAACATAGACAACATGTAATTGAGATTTTGTTTTTTGGGAGTAACACGGTATTTTGAGGATTGCTCCTGACCAACCAGCACAGGGCTCGTGGTTACTGCACTAGGTTTTATATCTAAAATACTGCTGCCCAATAGCAAGCTTTGTACTTGATCAAAGTTAATTTGAGTTCCTAGCATATCACTAATGAAGCTAAAATCTCCCTCAAAATATGAATTACCTACGGTTTCGTAAAATGCAAACCCCTGTGGGGTTATTAAAATTTTTGAAAGAGTGACTCCCAAAACAGAGGCTTTTATCCAAATAATAGCATCTTTCTGTATCCTAAGACTTGTTGTAATACTTTGAGACTGCTGTGGGGTTTGATACTTTACCTGCATTCTTGCCGCCAGGGTGTTAAATTCTTGAGAGGCTGTTTTATGTGCGTTTAAAAGGGCTTTTGTGCTCAAGTTTTTATCTGCAATTACAGACCCCTTGATAGCTTTTGTAGACCCGCATCCTAGGGTACATAATAAAAAAGCAAGTATCACAAAGTGGGTAGATTTCATAGCGCTAATTTGAATCTAGAATTGCTGCAGCTTTTTTGGCAAAATTTGCTGCTTTTAACGTGTTGCCTATTGCTGTGTGTGCGATGGCCAATTGCTCATAAATATCTTTCTCTAGCTGGGGATTATCAAACAAATAGTCTAGTCCTGTAACCAGAGAATTAATTGCAGCTTTATACTGTTGAAGGTTATTGTGTGCCATCCCGTTTATAAGATATAAAAAAGGCTGAGCCGGAAAGATCTCTAGGGATGCTTTGCTTGTTTTTTCTGCTATTTGAAAGTGATTAAATTCTAATTGTAATAAAAGGGTGCTTTTAAGCAAGGTGAAATTGTCTGGATCTACCTCAGTTCCTTTTTGGAAGAACTTAAGGGCAAGCTCTTTATTGCCTTTGGAGAGATAGTAGGCTGCTATTTGTTCAAACACCTGGCCATTATTATCTTTAGAGAAAACCGCTACAATACTATCAAGGGCTGCCTGGTATTGCGGGTTTTGTTGAACAAAGGTTAAAAAATCCCCCAGGACTTTGTATTGACTTTCTTTTTCTATATTGTTTGAGCTCAATACTTTTTTCATTGAATCCATGGCACTTTTTGTGTTGCCTTGATCTAGGTAGAATTTATATAATACTAGGTGTACTAGGGTACTTTTTGGAAACTTAGATTGCCACTCTAAAGCAGTTTGATATGCCTTTGTCGTGTCTCCATTTTCACTATATAAATAAATGAGCCTCAAATACTCTCGTTCATTTGCTGGATTTTTTTTGCGGTTTTTTTCAGCATTGTTAATCGCGCCCTGGGTATTACCTGTTTGTCTGTAAATTTGCTTTCTTAGGCTAGTTCTGTACATGCTCTCCCCCCAAGAAACATCTAGCTCATCGAGGAGCAATAAAGCCTTTTGGTATTGCTTGGTTCTTTGATATAGGTGTGCCAGGTCTTCTTTGTAATCTTGGTCAAACTCGATGAGTTTTTTTACCAAACCGATCGCCTTGTTATAGGCTCTAGTTAGGTAATAAAGATCATAGAGGGTCTCTAATACGTCTTGATTTTTGGGGTCTTGCCGCAGCACCTTTTGAAGGTTTATTTCAGCTAGGTTGTATTGTTTAAGCTTTATTTGATTTTTAGCAAATTCAAAAAATACAATAGCTGCTGCTTGAGGGTTTGACCCGCACTCTTCCTGTGCTCTCTCTAGAGCTCTAATGGCAAGGGCGTAGTTCTCTATCGATTTTTGTTTTAGCGCCTCGTAAAAGCTTTCTAGAAAGGCGTCAGAGACTTCTTTAGACTCTCCTGAGGCAGATGTAGATGTTTGCTGGGCAACGAGTGTTCTTGGGGCCAAGTAACTCCCTAGGATTAATAAAACGATTAGTATGTGTTTACAATTGATTAGCAAAATATCTGTGGTTGTTACTACCATAGGGTAGTAGTATGTACTGTATTAATCACCAAGTTTATGTTCTCTTACAGGCTTTTGTTTTCTTGGTGTTGGGTTGAGCGCTTTTGGAGTATTCCTTTACTTATTTAAATTTCACTTTTTATATGAGTGCTAAACTACTAAAAATAGTCTTAATAATTTCATTGATTGGTTGACACAAAAACACTTTACTAAGGGTTGTAAAAAGCGCATTGATTTGTGTAAATTAATTCATATTCTAATAACATTCACTTAAACCAAATTAAGGCCAATTGAAGTAACTTTATTTAAAATATACATTTTGTTGAATGTATACATGTTTTTCAAATCTCCCGCAACAAGGTTTTTTTGATGAACTTTCCTTAAAAAATATAACCATGAAAAAGAGAAAGGTTGAATTGGTGGTTTTGTCAGACACTCATTTAGGAACAATTGGTTCAAGAGCTAAAGAGTTATTGTTTTATTTAAAAAGCATTGAACCCGAGAGAATTGTACTTAATGGAGATATCATTGATGTGTGGCAATTTAGCAAAAGACATTGGGACAAACACCACACCAAAGTCATTCAGCAGATTTTAAAGCTGATTTCTCGTGGAGTAAAGGTAGACTACATCGCTGGAAATCATGATGAAGCGTTTCGAAGATTTTTGAATTTAGAGCTAGAGGGATTCAAAATATCCAATAAACTATCCTTGCAACTAGACGGAAAAAGAGCATGGTTTTTTCATGGTGATGTTTTTGATGTAACCATGCAACATTCCAGATGGTTAACAAGATTGGGCGGTTTTGGTTATGATTTTTTGATTTTATTAAATTCAACAGTCAATTTGTTCCTCAATTTCTTTGGGAGAGAAAAATTATCTTTTTCGAAGAAGATCAAAAATAAAGTAAAAGCAGCGGTGTCATTTATCAATAAATTTGAAACAACCGTAGCTGAAATAGGAATTTTGAATAATTATGATTTTGTCATTTGCGGGCATATCCATCAGCCTTGCATAAAGACCATCACACACGAAAAAAAAAGTATAACTTATCTTAACTCTGGAGATTGGATTGAAAACCTTACAGCATTGGAATATAATAATAAAAGGTGGTCTCTTTTTGAGTATAGCCCAGAGGCCTTCCAAACAGAAAAACAGGAAGATTTAAGTTATAAAAAAGCCAGCGATCTATTTAAAGAATTGGTTCTAGATATGAATGTGAAATCCTCAAGAATATGAAAATACTTTATGCCATCCAAGCCACTGGAAATGGACATATATCAAGGGCAGAGGAACTGATCCCCTACTTTTTAAAAAACGCACGAGTTGATGTATTGGTAAGTGGGTTTTCTTCAGAGATTAAATTAAGTCACCCCGTTACATACAAATTCAAAGGGCTCAGTTTTGTTTTTGGTGAATCGGGTGGGATCAATGTTTGGGAAACCATTCGTAAAACTAACTTGTGGCGATTCTATAGAGATATCAAAAAATTAAAGCTAAATGAATATGATCTAATCATTAGTGATTTTGAGCCTATATCTGCATGGGCTAGTCTGCTTCAAAACAGATACTGCATTGCTTTGAGTCATCAATACAGTTTGTTACACCAAAAAACTCCGAAATCAACTAAAAAAAATTATTTGTCCTCTCTAATTCTGAAATATTACGCGCCTACCTCAAAAGGATACGGTTTCCATTTCAAGAGATATTCAAAAGACATCTATTTACCTGTTATTAAAAAAGAGATAAAGGAGCGCTCTCCCACAAAAAAAAATTACTTTGTGGTATATCTCCCTGCGTTTAGTGACAAAATAATCATTGAAACATTGACAAAAATTTATAAAGCAAATTGGGTTGTTTTTTCAAAAAACACAAAAAAGAAATATACTGTTGGCAATATTTCCATTAAACCTATTTCTACTAAGGTTTTTAACAAAAAACTTGTTAATTGTAAAGGCGTATTATGCGGTGCAGGATTCGAAACTCCCTCAGAGGCATTATTCTTGAAAAAGAAATTAATGGTCATCCCTATGAAAAATCAATATGAACAACTTTGCAATGCAAAAGCATTGGAAGAAATGGGGGTTGCTGTATTGACTAATTTAAATGAATCAGTTGTTGTAGAAATCAAAAAATGGGTAAAGTCAAAGAAAGTTATTGCGGTAAACTATGAAGATTCGCCACAAAAACTCATCAATAAAATTTTCATTGATTATATAAGACACCAATCAGAATATATGATTTACACATAGCATTAAAAAATCAAGCTAAAAACACAGTACATGCATTGCTAGTATTGCTTTGGCTTTAAGCACTGTTATTTCAATTGACAGTAATCTCCAATACTAACGTTGGTGAAGTTGCCATTAAAGTGTGCATTATTCCCTATCATAGCATTATCCAAAGAGGCGTTCTCAATAACAGTATTGGTTTGAATGATACTGTTTTTTATAGTGCTGTTTTCAATTACCGTGCCGCTCCCTATAGATACAAAAGGACCTACAGTACTGTTTGTGAGTATCACATCCTCGCCTATAAAGCAAGGTTCTATAATGGTAGCGTTGTCTAATCTAGCTGTTTTTGAAACCAAAGCCTCACCATCTTGTTGTAAAAATCCTAACATGCGGCGGTTGGTTTGTACGGTAATTTCTTTGTTGCCACAATCCATCCACTGAGTAACGGTGCCTGGCTTAAAAACCCTTCCCTTATCCATCATTCTTTTTATGCCATCATTAATTTGGTATTCTCCGCCGTTAATTATGTTGTTATCAAGCACAAATTGAAGCTCTTTTTTAAGCATCTCAACCTCTTTAAAATAGTAAATCCCAATCACAGCTTGATCACTAACATATTCCTGAGGCTTTTCTACAAGCTCCACAATTTCTTGTTTATCGTTTAAGTTTACAACTCCATAGGCCTCTGGATTGGC
>CATEMS010000284.1 GCA_949507465.1 Flavobacteriaceae bacterium | reverse complement strand
CGTATTACACAGCCATATTAATAGACTAAATATCCCAACCATTCATGGGCAAATGAGTTTGGAGATAGAAAAAAAATCACGGGCCACAAGAGATACATTGCAACAAGCGCTTTTTGGAGAACACCCTGGTATTAGCTATAGCTTAGATTCTTCATTGCTGTCAAGAAGTGGCAAGGCATCAGGCATTTTAGTTGGCGGAAACCTCTCTGTTTTGTACAGTATATTAGACAGCCCAAGTGAGCTAGACTGGCAAGGAAAAATCTTGTTTATTGAAGATCTTGATGAAATGTTATATCACATAGATAGAATGATGCAAAATTTGAAAAGAAGTGGCCGCCTTACAAACCTTGCAGGTCTCATTGTAGGGGGTATGAGCCAGATGCGAGACAATACAATCGCCTTTGGTAAAACGGCTCATCAAATTATTTTTGAAGCAGTAGAAGAATACCAATATCCGGTCTGTTTTAATTTCCCTGCTGGTCATATTCATGATAACAGAGCGCTGGTTTTTGGCACAAAAGCCACCCTAGTGGTAACTTCAAAACAGGCAACTTTAAGTTACCACAAGACTTATAATTAAGCAATAATTGCTTAAATTTATAACTAAGAAACTCTCCTTTTATAGCCATTTTTTTAAAACATAAACAATGGCAACCCATACAGATTTAGGACGCCTGGGAGAATCTCTTGCCCTAGGCTATCTATTACAAAACAATTACATCATCTTAGAGCGAAACTGGAGATTTCAAAAAGCAGAGATAGATATCATTGCAACAAAAGATGCTAAAATAATTATTGTTGAGGTCAAGACAAGATCCAGCAACTATTTTGGAGATCCGCAATCTTTTGTAAGTGAAGAAAAAATAAACATGCTACTTTTTGCAGCCAACCAGTATTTAATCTCAAACAATATTACCTTAGAGGCTAGGTTTGATATTTTGGCTATTGTAAAAAATAAATCGGTACAAAACATTACGCACCTTAAAGATGCATTTTACTACTTTTAGCCTTCACAACAGCTGTCATAAAGCGGCTTTCTGCAGTATAGATAAGGCCTTTGATATGGAAGAAACCTGTTCTATGGTGAGTAATAAGCGCAGCCCTTTTCGAGTATTTTTTTCTTTTATTTTAACCCTATCTGGGTTGTTTTGTGCAAAGTCTAGCACTTTAGAAAAGTTTTTGGTTTGATAAAAATCACTTTGTTGGTCACTTATAAAATACCCAATAAAGCGGCCCTGCTTGATAATTACCCGTTCAAGCCCCATTTTTATGGCAATCCATTTGATACGCACACTATCAAATAAGGAGACCACTTGTGGAGGCAGCTCTCCAAAGCGATCCTCCAGTGTTTTTTGAAATGTATTTAAGCCAGCTTGATCTTTAATTTCAGCTAGCTTGGTGTAAAGGTTTAACCTTTCGGTAATGTTGTTGATGTATTGATCAGGGAATAACAATTCAAAATCTGTATCGATGGTCACCTCTTTTACAAAAGTTCTGTTTTTATAATCTGTATCGGTGGTTTCATACAATTCTTTAAACTCCTTTTCTTTGAGCTCTTGTATGGCCTCTGCTAATATTTTTTGATAGGTTTCAAACCCTATTTCATTGATAAACCCACTTTGTTCACCTCCTAATAAATCTCCAGCTCCCCTAATTTCCAGATCTTTCATGGCTATGTTAATTCCGCTACCCAAATCACTAAACTGTTCAAGGGCTGTGATTCTTTTTCTAGCATCATCTGTCATGGCAGCATACGGTGGTGTTATAAAATAACAAAAAGCCTTTTTATTACTTCTACCCACACGACCTCTCATTTGATGAAGATCACTCAGGCCAAAGTTATTTGCATTGTTTATAAATATCGTATTTGCATTAGAGACATCCAGACCACTTTCTATAATGGTGGTAGCCACCAGCACATCAAATTCATTATTCATAAATTTTAACATAAGTGCTTCTAGTTTTTTACCCTCCAATTGCCCGTGCCCAATGCCAATTTTAGCGTCCGGAACCAAACGTTGTATCATGCCTGCAACTTCCTGGATGTTTTCTATACGGTTGTGTACAAAGAAGGTTTGCCCTCCTCTAGATATTTCATAGATAATGGCATCTCTAATGAGTTGCTGACTAAAACGTATCACGCTAGTCTGAACAGGATGCCTGTTGGGAGGAGGAGTTGTGATAACACTCAAATCTCTGGCGGCCATAAGTGAAAACTGAAGTGTTCTTGGTATTGGAGTAGCTGTTAGGGTGAGGGTATCTACATTTTCTTTGATTGTTTTTAATTTGTCTTTTACGGCAACTCCAAATTTTTGTTCTTCATCAATAATTAATAGTCCAAGGTCTTTAAATTCAATTGCTTTGCTTACCAGTTGGTGGGTACCAATAACGATATCTAACCTTCCATTTTTTAAGTTTTCCAACACACTTTTACGTTCTTTGGCAGTTCTAAATCTGTTCAGGTAATCAACTGCCACAGGCATTGTATTTAATCTTTCGCTAAAGGTTTTAAAGTGTTGAAATGCCAATATGGTGGTGGGAACCAAAACAGCAACTTGTTTGCCATTATCAACGGCTTTAAAAGCTGCCCGAACTGCAACTTCTGTTTTCCCAAACCCAACGTCACCACAAATTAATCTATCCATAGGGCGCTCACTCTCCATGTCTGCTTTTACATCGGCGGTTGCGGTGGACTGATCTGGGGTGTCCTCAAAGATAAAGCTAGATTCTAACTCGTGTTGCAAATAGCTATCTCGATCATATTGAAACCCTTTTTGCAACCTTCTTTTTGCATACAATTCTATTAAGTTAAAAGCGATGTGTTTGACCCTCGCTTTTGTTTTTTGTTTTAGTTTTTTCCAGGCAGCACTCCCTAATTTGTAAATTTTTGGGACCGTACCATCTTTTCCGGTGTATTTTGAAATTTTATGAAGTGAATGTATGCTTAGATATAAAATATCACGCTCTCCATATATTAATTTAATGGCTTCTTGTTGTTTGCCCTCCACCTCAATTTTTTGCAAACCTCCAAACTTTCCTATTCCGTGATCGATATGAGTTACATAATCACCCACCACAAGGTTGTTTAATTCTTTTAAGGTTATGGCTTGTTTTTTTGCGTATCCGTTTTTTAAATTAAATTTATGGTAGCGCTCAAAGACTTGATGGTCTGTGTAACAAACATGTTTGCTTTGTTGGTCAATAAAACCTTGGTAGAGAGGAAAAACCACAGTCTCAAATTGAGTTACATCTACCTTGGCATCTGCAAAAATATCTTCAAACCGTTTTGCTTGCTGTTTGCTGCTACAGAAAATATAGTTGGTAAATCCCTTAGCTGTATTTTGATTTAAATTTTCAATTAGTAAATCAAACTGTTTGTTAAAGGAGGGTTGGGGTGTGGTGTTAAAGCTTATTGGTATGGAGCTACTGTTTTTAAGGGTGTCTCCTGGCTTTTTATGCAACCTTGCGGAGCTTGTATTTGCAAAGGTTATTGTTTTAAACCCTTCAAATTGTTTATTTAATAGCTCTGAGTTGCAAAATAACATATCAGGAGAGTTTCTTTTAACCTCTCCTTTCAAATTGTTATATGACTGTATTGCTTTAGAGAAAAGAGTGTCTATGGCGCCGGTTACTATTTCTTGATCTTTTAGGCAGACAACAGTTTTCCCTGAAATGTATTTTAAAAAACTTTCTCTGTTTTCTTCCAGTAGTTTGTTTTCTACGTTAGGAATTACAAACACTTTTTTTAACCCCTCGAGAGAGAGTTGTGTTTCTACATCAAAGGTTCTTATAGAGTCAATTTCATCTCCAAAGAATTCGATTCTGTAGGGCTCATCGTTGCTAAAAGAAAATACATCTAAAATCCCCCCTCTGACAGAAAACTCTCCTGGTTCAGTTACAAAATCTACCCTTTTAAAATTGTATTCAAACAACACCTCATTCACAAAATCAATAGAGAGGTGGTCTCCAACACACACTTTTAGTGTGTTTTTTTCTAGCTCTTTTTTTGTAACTACCTTTTCAAATAATGCTTCTGGGTATGTAACAATAAGCGCGGGTTTTTTTCTAGAGTTAATGCGGTTCAATACCTCACTTCGTAGCAAAACATTTGCGTTGTCTGTCTCTTCTATTTGATAAGGTCTTCTATAGCTCCCTGGATAGAAAAGCACGTTTTGATCTCCAAGTAAATTTTCTAAATCATTGAGATGATATGCCGCTTGTTCTTTGTCATTTAAGATAAGTAGAAAGGGTCTTGCTGTTTGCTCAAACATCTGGGCAACAACAATAGACAGAGCGCTTCCAACAAGTCCCGACACCACACAGTTATCCCTATTTTGCTCATTAAGCTGGGTTTTTAATGCTAGTTGTGAAGAAGACTCTCTAAATAAAGAGCGAACAAGTTTTTTGCTCATAGGTTGCAAAAATAGACCAAAGTTAAATCCTCACAAAGGGTGTTAAGATTTATTTAAACAATACTCTTTTGTTTTTCATCAAGTGTAGACAACTACTTACAATTAATAGCCCCGCACACACAAAAGCCATCTGCTTGATACTCTGATACCTCTCTGTGTTGGCAATTCCAATAGCAACAAGGCCCCACGCCCCAACAAGGGCAAATTCACTCATGTGTTGCCTCCAGGTGACAATAAGATTTATAAAAGTAGCCACCCCAATTAAAATAAAGGTCCACCACTGGGGGGATATCCCCCAGCCATCCCAACCAATTTTTGTAAGTAAGATAGTAACATTAGCAATGCAGGCAAGGGTTAGCCATCCACTATAAATGATAAAAGGCCACCATAGAAATACAATTGTTGTAATTGTTGCTTTGTAGCTTTTGATTTTATTTCTCAGCACAATTTGTAGTAAACAAAACAAAATAAAGAAAATAACAAGGGTAGATAACAACATGTAATCACAAACAAAAAAGTAACACCAAAGGCTATTTGCCATACAACTCAGTACAAACCAACCTCCTGTTTTTTCTATAAAAGTATCATCAGTTACGCTAACAAAAAGACTCCTAGATTGGTAGACAACAAATCCAAAAAGCAGCAGATATATAAGCCCCCAAATAGAAAATCCGTAACCAGCAGGTGTAAAAAGGGTGTCATATCTAGCACTAATATCTGCCTGTGTTGTATTATTAAACAAACCAACACTAGATGCATGGTTCACATAGAGGGTGATTGCAAAGAAAAGTATATTGAGAATTTGCAGAAGTTTTTTCAATGAAGTAGGTATCTAAATAACAAATGTATAGCTAAAAGTTTTAGGTCTTATCTTTACATAAAAATAGTGAAATTTAAAAAAATAGTATCTTTCAGTTTCTAAACCCCCTTTGAATGAAAAACCATTACCACATTGACTCCATAGAGGCATACAATAAGGCCTGCCAAGATGCCTGTGATACTCCAGAAGATTTTTGGGACACCATTGCTCGTGAAAATTTTGATTGGATTGCCCCCTGGGAAAAAGTATTAGAACATGATTTGTCCATACCGCAGGTAAGCTGGTTTAAAGGTGCTAAATTAAACATCACCTTAAATTGTATAGATAGGCATTTGGCCACTAGAGGGTCCAAAACTGCCTTGCTTTTTGAACCAAATGATCCTGAGCAACCCGCTCAAGCTATTAGCTATAAAGAGCTTCACCAGCGTGTTTGTAAAATGTCAAATGTATTAAAGGGCAAAGGCATACAAAAGGGTGACAGGGTATGCTTGTATTTACCTATGATACCAGAGTTGGCTATAGCCGTATTGGCTTGTGCTAGAATTGGCGCTGTTCATTCTGTGGTGTTTGCTGGTTTTTCTGCTAGGGCTTTATCCACAAGAATAAACGATTGTGATTGTAAGATGGTTATTACCAGTGATGGGTCCTACAGAGGCACTAAAATCATAGATTTAAAATCTATAGTTGACAAGGCACTGTTAACATGTAAGGGAGTTCAGAGCGTTTTAGTTGTCAAAAGAACAGGCGCTAAAATCGTCTTAGAAAACAACAGAGATTATTGGATGCAACCACTTATTGATGCTGCCTCTAGCCATTGCAAGGCTGAGGTTATGGATGCAGAAGATCCTTTATTTATTTTGTACACCTCCGGATCTACCGGGAAACCTAAAGGAATGGTCCATACAACAGCAGGGTATATGGTGTATAGTGCCTTTTCATTTAAAAATGTGTTTCAATACCAAGAACAAGATGTGTATTGGTGTACAGCAGATATTGGTTGGATAACCGGCCACAGTTATATTGTATATGGCCCTTTGGCCAACGGCGCTACCTCCTTAATGTTTGAAGGTGTACCCACTTATCCTGATGCAGGACGCTTCTGGGAGATAGTGGCAAAGCATAAGGTCTCACAGTTTTATACAGCACCAACCGCTATTAGAGCTTTAGCCAAAGAGTCATTAGATCTGGTAAACAAACATGACTTATCTTCTTTAAAGGTTCTTGGCACTGTTGGAGAGCCTATAAATGAGGAGGCTTGGCACTGGTATGATGAGCATATTGGTAAAAATAAAGCTCCCATAGTAGACACTTGGTGGCAAACAGAAACCGGAGGCATAATGATTACCTCTTTGCCAGGAATCACAAAAACAATCCCTACCTATGCCACCCTACCTATGCCCGGCATTAAACTGGCTCTTATGGATGAGACAGGGCGACAAATTACTACGCCACAGGGTCAAGGAAAACTATGTGTAACTTTTCCATGGCCTTCTATAGCGCGTACAATATATGGAGATCACAAACGCTATAAACAAACCTATTTCTCAACCTTTGACAAGGTTTATTTTACCGGAGATGGCGCTTTAAGGGACGCCCAAGGAAATTATAGAATTACTGGAAGAGTGGATGATGTTATCATTGTATCTGGCCATAATTTAGGCACAGCACCCATCGAGGATGTGATCAATCAACACCCTTTAATTGCAGAAAGTGCTGTTGTTGGTTTTGCTCATGATGTAAAAGGGACCGCTCTTTATGGATATGTTACCCTTAAAAATACCCATGATGCAAATCAAGACCAACTCCGTAAAGAGATAAATGCAACTATTAGTAAAGAGATTGGTGCCATAGCAAAACTTGATAAAATTCAGTTCACACAGGGCTTACCAAAAACCAGAAGTGGAAAGATCATGCGAAGAATACTCCGCAAAATTGCTCAAAAACAAACCGATGCTTTAGGAGATATTTCTACCCTGTTAAACCCAGAGGTTGTAGAAGATATTAAAGAAAATGCACTCTAAGGTTTAAGAGTATTTCTTCATAAAACTTTCTGCTTTGGCTACCATGTTTTTGCTACCGCAGAAAAAAGCGACACGCTGGTGTAGCTTGGTGGGTTTGATATCCAGAATTCTTGTATACCCATCACTGGCTTTTCCTCCAGATTGTTCGGCAATATAGGCCATGGGGTTGCACTCATACAACAAACGTAATTTTCCGTTTGGATCCTTAGAGGTGTTTGGGTACATGTATATGCCTCCTTTAATCATATTTCTATGAAAATCTGACACCAAAGATCCTATGTATCTTGAGGTGTAAGGTCTGTCTTGTTCTTCTTTTTGGCAATATTTGATATAGTCTTTAACACCTTGAGGAAAATGCACATAGTTTCCTTCATTTACAGAGTAAATGGTTCCATCTTCTGGGAATTGTATGTTTGGATGGGATAAGTAATAGGTTCCAATGGCTGGATTTAACGTAAATCCATTCACCCCGTGTCCTGTTGAGTATACAATCATTGTTGAGGTACCGTATACGATATAACCCGCAGCAACTTGTTTGTTTCCTTGCTGTAAAAAATCGTTGATAGTTACCGGAGATCCCTCTGGGGTAATTCTTCGATAGATAGAAAAAATAGTCCCTACAGAAACATTCACATCTATATTAGAGGACCCATCCAAGGGGTCAATTAAAACAATATATTTATTGTCATTTTTTTCATTTCTTCCTACAATGGTTATAAAGTCATCTTCTTCTTCACTGGCAATACCACAAACAATTTCTCTGTTGATGAGTGTTTTGATAAACACCTCGTTTGCATATACATCCAGTTTTTGTTGATCTTCTCCTTGTACATTTGTATCTCCTGCTGCTCCCAAAATATCAACCAAACCAGCTTTATTTACTTCATGGTTTACCACCTTTGCTGCCAAACGAATAGAATTAATTAATCTAGAAAGTTCTCCAGAGGAGTATTTAAACTCCGTTTGATTTTCTATGATAAACTCTCCTAATGTTTTATTTTTATTTGGCATATTGAGTTGTTAAAGGAATTTAATACAAATATCGCATTTTTTAAGAAATTGAACCGATATTTGTGTATCAAAACCAGAACCAATGAGTGTTGTTGTTAGAAAAGCCAAGAAAGAAGATATGCCTCAGGTGCTAGAGCTTATCCAAGAACTTGCGGTGTTTGAGAAACAACCAAATGCGGTCCAGGTTGATGTTGCTACGCTCCAGGCTGAGGGTTTTAGTAACCAACCCCTTTTTACTTGTTTTGTTTCTTTATTGGAGGGTCAAATTGTTGGCATGGCACTGTGCTATTTTAGATTTTCTACCTGGAAGGGACGAACCGTTCATCTGGAGGATTTAATTGTCAAAGAGTCTAAAAGGGGTCAAGGAATTGGGATGGCTCTTTATAAAAAAGTTATGGAGCATGCAGCCTCTTTTAATGTAAAAAGAGTAGAGTGGGTTGTTCTTGGTTGGAACACTCCTGCCTTACAATTTTATGAAAAAACGGGCGCAACAATCTTAAAAGATTGGTATCTCGCTCAATTAGACCAGGAGGGATTGTCTAATTTTATTTCCACGAGTTGTTCCCCTAAAAATATACCTTAAAACATACCTTTGTGATGAACACTATGCATGTATTTAAATTTGGAGGTGCTTCTGTAAAAGATGCTCAAGGGGTTAGAAATGTGGCTACAGTTCTTAACCAAACTCAAGAAACCAATCTTGTGATTGTAATTTCGGCAATGGGTAAAACCACCAATGCTCTAGAGGGTGTTGTGGCGTGTTATTTTAATGAGCCTACAAAATTAAAACAAGCAATAGAAGCTATTAAGGCTTACCATTGGGCTATATGCCAGGAACTATTTACAGATACCAACCAGCTAGTTTTTAGTCACCTACAAGAATTAATAACAGCCCTATCTTCTTTTTTACAAACCAATAAATCTACCAACAAGGCTTATGTTTACGATCAAGTAGTTGGTTATGGAGAGCTACTCTCTACCACTATTGTATCTACCTACTTAACGCAAAAGAGCATACAAAATACTTGGATCGACATACGGACTTGTATTGTTACAGACTCCAGTTTTAGAGATGCCCGTGTTAATTGGCAAACAACAAAGCAGCACATCGTCAAAAATATAGCACCAAAGGGGATTACCATAACCCAAGGGTTCTTGGCGGCAGAGGCGAGCAATAATTTTACAACAACACTAGGAAGAGAGGGGAGTGATTATACCGCCGCAATTCTTGCCTATTGCTTAGACGCGGCAGGTGTAACCATCTGGAAAGATGTTCCTGGGGTTTTAAATGCAGACCCTAGGTATTTTAATACCACAAGGTTATTAAAGCATATTTCATACAGAGAAGCCATAGAGTTGGCTTTTTATGGTGCTTCTGTTATACACCCTAAAACACTACAACCTCTTCAGAAAAAAGAAATACCCTTATTTGTGAAGTCTTTCTATGATCCCTTAAGCCCAGGGACTTGTGTTGGGAAGGGAGTTACCCTAGATCCAAAAACAGCCTGTTTTATTTTAAAGAAAGAACAGATCCTATTGTCTTTATCATCACTTGATTTTAGTTTTATGGTGGAAAAAAACATTAGTGATGTGTTTACCTTGCTTGACACCTATAAAATGAAGGTTTCCTTAATTCAAAACTCAGCCATTAGTTTTTCTGTAGTTATTGATGATGCCTATCATAATCTGGATAGCTTACTCTCATCACTTCGTGCTGCCTTTAGAGTGAGTTGGAATGAGAATGTGACTCTTTACACCATCCGTCATGCATCTTCAAAAGATGTGAAGTCTCTTATCCAAAACAAAAAGGTGTTGTTAAAACAAGAAAGCAGAGAGACCATACAGGTGGTCATTAAAGATTAAAATAGGTTTTTGCAAAGTCAAGGCAGTAGCCTTTTATTTCCTCTCTTGCTTTTATAAATGCAGCCTCAGTCTGGGCTGTATCCCCTACAAATTTTGACGGATCATAAAAATTATGATGCAATCTTTTTGCATTTGGCGCAGCTATAAAAGGACAATTCTCATACGCATGATCACAAACAGTGATTATGTAATCCCAATCTATTTCTTTGTATTGATTTACATTGTTGGAGGTATGGCCAGAGATATCAATTCCGTCTTTTTTCATGGCTAGAGCTGCTCCAGGATTGATTCCGTGTGTTTCTATTCCTGCGCTATATATGGTGGCCTTATCTCCAACAAGTTGATTTAGGTACCCGTGTGCCATTTGGCTTCGGCAACTATTACCTGTACAAAGTACTAGTATATTTTTCATGTGTTGTATGTATATTTGGTATTATTTTATCTCTGTTAACAACACCCGCTTCCTGGTGCACAATTATTTACCCCAGACTGGGCGCTACTGGTTTGTGGAATCCCACAAATATCTTCTGCTTTGCAAGCTGTTTTTTGAGTAGCCAGTTGTATCATCAGATTGCTTCCATGAATTTCAACACCTGCAACCCCCAATTGAGCGGTATGAAACAGCGCATTTCCATATTCAAAAAACACCTCGCTTTGGTTGATGTAAGGTCTTATTTTCCCTACGGTATTTAAAATAGCTAAGGCTTTGTTGCAACTCATAAATTCTGTTTTTCCTATCTCCATAGGGCTTTCCCAAAGTTGTATCACGGTTTGTTTCCAGGAGTCTTCTCTAGCACCGCAATCAACAGATGCTACACTAACATGTTTTACCTCAGTGATGTGGTAATTAGCGCCAACAAGTTGCCCTGGCATGTATTGAAATAGCAGGGATTTGTCTGAATGTTCTTCCAGGATGTTAAAAAACTCTTGTGTATTCATTGTTCTATTATTTTAAACTATTGTATTTCCTTTTTGAATGTTGTGGTAATTTTATGGGCAATAACTTGGGCTAATTTTTCTTTACTCTCAATAGTCCAACCTGCAATATGCGGGCTTAAAAGAACATTGTCCATAGCCAAAAGCTCTTCTAACTCCAATGGGATTTTTTCTGTAAATAATGTTTCGAAAGATGATTTTTCATACTCTAAAACATCCAAACCAGCACCTAGTATGGCACCACTCTTTAAAGCGCGAACTACATCTTTGGTAACTACGCTTTTTCCTCTGGCAGTGTTAATCAGCCAGAATGGTTTTTTAAACTCAGCTATAAATGCCGCATCAATCATGTTGTTAGTTTGTGGGGTCCAAGGGGTATGCAGGCTTAGCACATCTGCCTTTTCTTGTAGGTGTTGTAATGATACTTGAGTTGCATTTTTGTCTCCAACATCTTTTTTTATATCATAGCAGAGTACCTCGCAATTAAACCCTTTTAATTTTTCTGCAAATGAGCGACCCATGTTTCCGTAGCCAATAATGCCAATGGTCTTTCCTTGAATCTCCAGCCCTCTGTTAAGCTCTCTATTCCACTGCCCAGCCTTTACTTGCCTATCTGCGCTATTTAATTTATTAAACAGTGATAACAACATGCCAAGGGCATGCTCTGCTACTGCAGTTTTATTTCCCTGGGGGGCTGCAAATAGGGTTATATTTTTACGCGCTGCATAAGAAATATCGATGCTTTCTAGACCAGCTCCAACACGGGCTATAAATTTAAGATTTGTAGCCGCATCAATAAATTGTTTGTCGATTTTAAACCTACTTCTAATGACAATGCCATTATAGGAGGCTATGATTTTTTCTATATCTTGTTTTGATGAGGTGTAATCTAGGTGGCAGTCAAAACCAGCTTGGGTGAGTTGCTGCAAGAGTAAGGGATGGTTTTGATCTAGATGTAATATCTTCATTATTCAATTCAAAGCTACAAAAATACCAAGTCTTTGCTCAGGCATCTATGGCTATAGATTATATAAAAGTTAAATTTTTGGATAGGCGTTTACTGTTTTTTCATGCATTACATCTCCGGTGTGTTTGGTGTCTAGTTTTTCAAAAAGTAACACATGTACTTCTTGATCTGTATGACTTTTAGGACAATGCTCCACTCCCTTAGGAACAACAATAATTTCTCCTTGTTGGACGATTTCTATTTTGTCTCTAAAATGCATTTCTAACACTCCCTTTTGCACAAAAAAAAGCTCATCTTGCTCTTGGTGAGTGTGCCACACAAATTCTCCTTGAACTTTTGCCAGTAGTATTTGCATGTCATCCACAACCGCTATTTGGTGTGGATGCCATTTTTTGTCAAACTTGCTGAATTTTTCTTTGATGTTTATTGGGTGCATTGGGTTATTTTTTTGGACATAAATTTGAAGGCTACCATGATTATCGACAGGCGGTAGAAGCTTAAAAATTCAATATCATCTTGGCTATAAAAAAGAACAAAAATATCCCAAAAATATCATTGCTTGTTGTGATAAAGGGACCTGTTGCAATAGCTGGATCAATGCCTTTTTTGTCTAAGATTATGGGTACAAAGGTGCCTATTAGCGCTGCTACTATAATAACCAGCAGCATAGAAATAGCAATGGTAAAGGAAACTTTTTGGTCTATTGCAGATACCATTCCAAATAAAACAACCAAAAGGCCAAGTGTTAAACCATTTATAAGGGCGAGCCCCACTTCTTTAAGCAACCTTTTAAACAAGCTTCCCTTGACATTGTCATTGGCCAAACCCTGAACAATAATAGCACTCGATTGTACACCCACATTCCCTGCCATGGCAGCAATCAGCGGGGTAAAGAAAAACAATTCTACATGTGTTGCAAGGGCCTCATCATATCCCCTCATGATATACACACTTCCAAGACCTCCTATAAGTCCAAGAACAAGCCAGGGCAATCTTGCTTTGGTGAGGTCTAAAATACTGTCATCTGCCTCTACGTCTTGAGAGATACCGGCAGCCATTTGGTAATCTTTTTCTGCTTCATCTTTTATAAAATCTACAATATCATCAATGGTAATTCTACCTACCAAAACGCCTTGTTGATCTACAACGGGAATGGCTTCCAAATCATACTTTTGCATGATACGTGCCACTTCTTCATTTTCTGTATGTACCGTAACATAATCTACCTTTGGTATGAAAACATCACTAATTTTTGTTTTTGCCTCTGCGGTGAGTAAGTCTTTTAGAGAGAGTCTACCAGTTAGTTTTCCATCTTTGTTGGTAACATATATAGAATGAACTCGGGTAACATTCTCTGCCTGTCGGCGCATCTCTCGGACGCATCCTGCAACGGTCCAAGTTTCTTTTACTTGTACCAGTTCTTTGGCCATTAAAGCTCCAGCGGTATCCTCATCATAGTTAAGAAGCTCAACAATATCTGCAGCACGCTCTTGGTCTTTGATTTTATTTATTACTTTTTGCCGGATGGTTTTATCCAGTTCTCCAATGATATCTGCGGCATCATCAGTGTCTAGTTCTTGAAGTTCTGCGGCAATTTCTTTGGGTGAGAGGCGTTCCAGAATTTTTTCTCGTACATCATCATCTACCTCCATTAGAGCCTCAGATGTTAAATCACTCTCTAGTTGTTTAACCAGGTAAATTGCCTGATCGCTTTTAAGTTCCTCTATGAGCTCTGCGATGTCTGCAAAGTGAAAATCTTGCAATACTTCGCGTAACGCATTGCCGTCTTTTTTTTCAATGAGTGTGGCTATTTGCTCTATAAAATCACTGGTGAGTTGAAATTGCATCGGCTTCTAATTTTTGTGTTAGTGCAATAAATTGCGCTACTGATAGCTGCTCGGGTCTTTGCCCAAAGATAGCATCTTCTTTTATTTTATCTGAAAGATTAAAAGATTTTAAGCTATTTCTAAGGGTTTTCCGTCTTTGTTGGAAGGCTGTTTTGACAACTTTGTACAGCATGGCTTCGCTGCAATTAATCTCTAAAGAGGCTTTTCTTAGCAACCTAAGCACACCGCTCTCTACTTTAGGTGGTGGGTTAAATACTGTAGGTGGCACTGTAAAAAGATACTCTGCATCATAAAACACTTGGGTTAGTACAGAGAGGATACCGTAGGTTTTACTGCCTTCTTTGGCGCAAATTCGTTGTGCCACTTCTTTTTGAAACATACCACTGAATTCTGGCACCTGCTGTTTTAACTCGAGCATTTTAAATACAATTTGGGTAGATATATTGTAAGGGAAGTTACCTGTAATACCAAATTGCTGGTCTCCAAAATAATCTTGGAGGTCTTCTTTTAAGAAATCTGCCTCCAGAATCTGAAGGTTTTCATTTGGGTAATGCGCTATTAAATACTCCACAGATTCTCTGTCTATATCCATGGCTACAAGATTGATTTCTTTTTGTAGCAAATATTTGGTCATCACTCCTGTTCCTGGTCCAATTTCCAATACATTTTTGTACCCTTTAAGGCCAAGGGTTTGGGAAATATCATTGGCAATTTTTTCGTCTGTCAAAAAGTGTTGTCCTAGAAATTTTTTAGCGCGTACCCCATGGTTTTGTGAATTAAATTCTCGCTTAGCAACCGGGCTGTGTTTAGTGTATCTTTTGTTTTTTGCCATGGTTCGTTTATTGCTCAGATATTACCTCTAGCTCTGTTCTAAAGGCTATAAATTTACCCTCAAATTGTTTGCTCTGGGCCCTTAGTCTTGCAGCATCCTCTTTGTAATACCTCTCTAGAGTTTGTTTGCTGTCTGTGGTGTATTGTACCGAGTAGGTTATACCTTCTATTTGCTCCTCTACCATTACTTTGGTCATAAGGGCTTTACTAAATTTTTGGGTCGCTAACATGGCTGGGATATGGCTATTTTTCATCCAATCTAACCACCTCTGGTGTATGTCCTTTTCTACGTTTATCGTCACGTTATATATATACATAAGCTTTCTTATAGGCTGTTTTTATTAGCTTCCTCGCAGGATCCGATACCTTTTTCTGGCCTGGGTAAAATAGATGCTATCTGCAAAATCAAAAATAATTTGCTCGTAATACTCTTTTGCTTTTTGAGGGTTTTGCAATTGATTTTCGTATAAATTTGCGAGCTTAAAATACGCATCATCTGCTAAGATTTCATCTTTGTACAGCTCAATTATTTTAAGGTAATTGGCCTCTGCTTTTTTGTAAAACCCAGTAATTTCATAGAGTTCTGCTTGTTTTAAGAGCGCCTCGTCTTCTATTTTCTCTCCTTTGTGGCTTTTCAAAATCTCTGATAAAACTTCGATGGCTTGGGTGTTTTTGTTTTGAAGGGCAAGGAAATCTGCGCGGGCATATTTTTTTAGAGCTGTTTGCAGTGAATCTTCCAGGGTGTTGTCATGAATCATGAGTGTCATTTTCAAGGCATCATTAGCGATGAGCTGAGTGGTAGATTTACGCAATACATCTGTTTGGGCTTTTGCCCAAACAAAATCTCCTTTAAAGTAACTTGTTCTTGCCACCTTAAACCTGGCCTCTTGTGCCAAGACATCACTCTTCACTTTATTTTGTATTTGAGAGTAATAAATAAGGGCTCTATTAAATTTTTGGTCAAACACCAGTATGTCTGCTAACTCCATTTTTACCATAGCTTCTTGGTAAGGATCTAGGGGTTTTTTGATAAGATTTTTTAGATTGGAAATGGCAAGGGATACTTTATTGGCAATAAAAGCCAAAAAGTGATTGTAGTCTATTTGAAGCAAATAGCTTTGGCCAGCACGGCCATATAAATCAAGTAGGGTTTCAAACTCCTGGGCTATTTTTGTGTAGTCTTTTTCTTGGGCAGTGGCCAATCTAATTTTCATTAGGTATTGATGTCCCTGGAGTTTGGCACTTGGGGTTACAGATTTTTCAATTAAAAAATTGATGATCTGCTCTGCATTTGGATAGTCTTTTTCATCTAAGGTAATTTCAGCAAGATCAATGATTGCTCTAAGGTCTTGATCTCCCATTCTTTTATAAATAGCTTTCTCTTGGATAAATGCCTTATCAAATTCTTTTTGTTGGATAAACAACCAGCTTAAAAACTCGTTGTATAACACATTTGGTCCCTGCTGTAATTTTTTTAGTAGTATTTTTCTAAGGATGCCATTTGCCTTGTTTTTTGGGTCTTGTGTGATGTAGAGGCTAAAATTACGCTGCGCTAATGGCTTGTAACGCTGTTGTAGCTGTACGGCATTGATGTATTTTAAAAACATCTTTTCAAGAGCTCCTTGCTCTCCATAAATGCGGGCAACTTGAATGTTATAATTTACTGCTGGATTTAGCTCCATTGCTTTTTCATAGGCTAAAATTGCCTTGTCCAGCATGCTAAATTCTTCAAACTTTCTGGCAATAAGCGAGCTGTAATTTGGTTTTTGGGCTACTAATTCAAGGGCTTTGGCGTAGTATGTGTTTGCAAGAGAATCTTTTTTTTGTAAGGAATAATTATGTCCTATATCAACTAAGTATTGGCTTTGCCCGTTGCGATATTTTAATTGTTTTTCTAACAATACTTGAGCAGCCTGAAAGTTCTCTAACTGCTGATAGGCCTCTACAAGCCTTAGGGTGTACTGGCTTTTGTAGGGCGCTTTGGCATATAGTTTTTGATAAATAGAAATAGCCTTTTGGTATTCTCCACGGTCAAAGTAGTTTTCGGCCAGAGTTTCGCTTTGTGAAAAAACCGAACTACTTACAAGAAAAAATAAAAACACATACAATAACCGCATAGGGTAAAGATAGTGTTTTTAGCCTCTTCTATAAAGAGAAAAACCACTGCTTTACAAAGTAAAACAATGGTTTATAGCTCTAAAATAGGGTAAGGGATACATGGGCCTTAGGTTATCATGTCAAAACTACAGTAGGGAACTAGGACCTCCGGAATTTTAATACCCTGAGGGGTTTGGTAATTTTCTAGAATACCAGCCAATACTCTTGGCAAAGCCATTGAACTACCGTTTAGGGTATGTGCTAGTTTGTTTTTGCCATCTGTGTCTTTGAAGCGAAGTTTTAGTCTGTTTGATTGAAAAGTTTCAAAATTAGAAACAGAGCTTACCTCAAGCCATCTATCTTGTGCTGTTGAGAAGACTTCAAAATCATAAGTGATTGCTGCTGCAAACCCAAGATCTCCGCCACAAAGGCGCAAAACCCTGAAAGGAAGTTGTAACTCTCTCAATATATTAGAAACGTGCGCTACCATATCCTCTAATGCTTTTTGACTCTTATCTGGATGCTCGACACGTACAATTTCTACCTTATCGAATTGGTGCAATCTATTTAGGCCTCTTACATGGGCGCCGTAACTACCCGCTTCTCTTCTAAAGCAAGGAGTGTAACTAGTGCAGGCAATGGGAAGATCTTCCTCTTGAATCAAATCTCCTCTAAACATATTTGTAACCGGTACCTCTGCCGTTGGTATGAGATACAAATCATCTACCCCTGCGTGATACATTTGCCCTTCCTTATCTGGTAGTTGTCCGGTTCCAATGCCAGAGGCCTCATTTACAAGGTGTGGCACTTGGTACTCTGTATATCCTGCTGCTGTATTTTTGTCAAGAAAATAAGAAATAAGGGCACGTTGTAGGCGGGCGCCTTTTCCTTTATAAACAGGAAATCCAGCACCTGTGATTTTAACACCTAGTTCAAAATCTATGATATCGTATTTTTTTGCTAGTTCCCAGTGCGCCATGGCATCTGGAGCTAATTTAGGTATATCACCCTCTCTGTGGGTTTGCTCATTGTCATTCTCATCCTGCCCAGAGGGTACTGGCTCTTGAGGGATGTTAGGTATGGTATACAATAACTCTTGCAGGATTTTAGAAATATTTTTTAACTGCTCATCCAAGGCTTTTGATGCTTCTTTCAAAGCGCTTGTTTTTTCTTTGAGGGTAGTTGCCTGGTCGGCTTTTCCTGATTTGAATAAAACACCAATTTCTTTAGACAACGTATTGGCTTTTGCTAGGGTATCATCTAGTTTAGATTGCGTAGCACGACGGTTGTCGTCTGCATCTAGAACTTGATTGATAACTGGTGTTGCATCTATCCCTCTTTTTTTTAAGGCTTTAATGAAGGTTTCTTTATGATCTCTAATGCGCTGTACTTCTAACATGTTTCCTTTACTTTTTATAAGGCAAAGTTATGGAATTTGAAATAATGAGGCCTTTATTGTGATAGAAATTAGCAACTAGGGGTAGTGTCTTTTAAAATTGAGGCTAGAAGCAAGCTACTGCTTGTGATAGCTTGGGTGTTTTATTTTTATTTGGCCAAAGATTTCTAAAAACGGTTTAATAAAAACCCCATAATCACTAGTATGAATATTATAAGCAATACCACAGATTGCATATTGCGCGCTTTGTCTTTTTTAGAATTTTTGTTCAGCATACTAGAGATTTATCTGCTAGGTATAAAGATAACTATTAATTTTTTGTGGTCGTGGTTGCTAGTTTTTTTGGAGCTGGTAAAATCCACCTTTGATGTGTAAAGGAAGACCATTTTTCTTGGCCAAGGTCTATAGTATCATTAATTAAGCGATGATAAGGCCCGCCGTTTACACTTACCCTTGTATTTGCAAATACGGCAACATCTTTTCCTTTTTGGGCTTGTTTGTGCTTAATTCTTTGAGCCAGTTGCCAAATAACATCTGGCTTAGTGCCAACAATTTTTTGTTGCTTTTTGGTGAGCATCTCCTTGATGTTGTACTTGCTTTTTTCTTTTGTTTTTTTGTCTTGGATATATATGGTGGTATACCCTGTTTTGCTTCGAAGCATCATGCGCCAACTTAGACGGTGCCCTTCCTCTGTCCATAAAACATCATCTTTGATGGCCAGATGTCTTAGTGGCAGGGCTATTTGTACTATAAAATACAAACATAGGGTACCGATAATTATCTTGCTGTGTTTTGGCACTATAACTTGTGCTAGCTCATAGTGTTCTTTTTTT
>CATEMS010000283.1 GCA_949507465.1 Flavobacteriaceae bacterium | reverse complement strand
CGCATCTATACCTTTTTGGGTAGCAATATAAGTAGTGCTTTTTTTGGTTCCTTCTGGATCTAATTTTTCAATAAGACCAATTTCTTGCATGAAACTTAATCTATTTGCAAGAATGTTTGAGGCTATTTTCTCTCTTGATGATCTGAAATGCTTAAATTTTGATTTTTTGTGACACAACATATCTCTGAGAATAAGAAGTGACCAACTATCTCCCAACGCTTTGGTGGATCTGGCAATAGCACAACTTAACAATGAGTATTCCATAGGATAGGTTTTGTCTTAAATTAAAAAACAACTTCTATTAAGCTCTTTTACAAAAATAAGAAAGTAAAATCATATGCCATTATTTTTTTGTTATATATTAGAATATTTAAAATAGCACAACATTTACACAACATATAAAAAATATAAAAATACCTAATAATTAATAGCTTTTCACAAGTAATCTATTAATTTCTTGTTAAATTAATTAAATATAATATATCATGAAAAATGGCATTCCTGAAAAAACTAAAAAACCATAAAAAAACCTCTTGATAATCAAGAGGTTTTTTTATTCATGCCAGAAGGCAACTAAGAGTTGCTGTTTTTGTAGCCGTAACTGTAACCATAGTTATTATAGCTGTAATTGTAGCCATATCCGTAGGTGTTATTTCTAGTAATCCCATTAAGCACAGTAACTATGTTTTTAATTTTACCTGCTTGGTCAACATCCTTGATAAAATTGAGCAGTGCTTTGTCTGTGTATCCATAGCGCAACACAAATATGGTTACATCTGCAAGTGGGGTTATCAAAAAGGTATCGGTAACAAGTAATGTTGGTGCAGAATCAATGATTATTAAATCATAGTCTTGCTTTGCCTGTTGCACAAAGAGTTGAAGTCTACCATTGTTTAAAAGTTGAGGTGCGTTTGGTGGAACTGGACCTGCAGGTATAATATCTAAGGTATCAAAACCTTCTATTTTTTGCACAAGATCTTTCCTTGAAATAGCTGCATCATGCAATAGGTTTGAAAGCCCTTTCTCATTGTGCACATTGGCAATAGATTTATGTATTTGTGGGTTTCTTAAATCTGCGCCAATTAGCAGTACCTTTTTACCCAAATTAGCCTCTACAAAGGCAAGGTTGACACTAGTAAAGGTTTTACCTTCTCCTTTAATGGTTGAGGTAGATACGATTACATGAGCCTTTTTGTTTTGTTGCACAGGCAACACAAAATTAAGATTTGAACTTAAAATTCTAAAAGCCTCAGAGAGGGCAGAATTGTCATCTTTTTTACTTAAGATAAAATCTTTTTTAATCATTGGCAACTCCCCTAGGTTGGGAACAGGATCAAGGATTGTTTTAAGATCATGGACAGACTTTATTTTTGTGTCAAAAAATAACATCAAATAAATAATAATAAGAGGTATAGCCAAACCATATAATACGGCCTTTGTGTAAGAATCTTTTGGATTCATCGAGATAGGATCCCAATAAGAACTTGCGTATTCAACAACCTGCATGGAAGTTTCTGTAATGGCATTATTGATAGAGGCCTCCTCAAGCCTCTCAAGTAAAAACAAATACAGGGTTTCTTTGATCATTTTTTGCCGCTCTATATTTCTTATGTATTTCTGTTTTTCTGGAATCTCAAGCAGGGTATTGGTATAGGTTTTATTTTTGGCAATTAAGGCCTTTTGTTTGTTGTTGAGTTGCAATTCAAAAACCTGTAATGAAATTTCAAGTGCTTTGCGCAGATCTTGCAGCTCTCTAAGAAGTACTTTATATTGTGGATTGCTAGCCCCAGCACTTGTTTTGAGTACCTCTAGCTTTTGTGTCAAAACATTATAGGCAGAAATTTGGGCGTTT
>CATEMS010000282.1 GCA_949507465.1 Flavobacteriaceae bacterium | reverse complement strand
AGGGGATTGTTCCTTTTTCTTCTGTCAATGGTGGATTAAAAGGGATTGTTGTGGGTCATGTGCTATCTTGTAAGCAACATCAAAATGCCGACCGCCTTAAAGTCACTAAAGTTGATGTTGGGAATGGTGAACCACTTCAAATTGTATGTGGAGCACCCAATGTTGCAACAGGGCAAAAAGTTCCTGTAGCCACTATAGGTACTACACTTTATGATGCAGAGGCAAAACCTTGGAAAATCAAAAAGGGAAAGATTAGAGGAGAAGTAAGCCAAGGAATGATTTGCGCTGAGGATGAGTTAGGGCTTGGAAACGATCACGATGGCATCATGGTTTTGGACCCAAATCTAGTACCAGGAACTCCTGCAGCAGATGTGTTAAAGGTTGAAAACGATATTGTCTTTGAGATAGGCCTTACTCCAAACCGTGCAGATGCAATGAGTCATTGGGGTGTTGCTCGAGATCTTCGTGCGGGTTTAAGGCAAAAAGATATCCCCTTAGAATTAATTACCCCCTCCACCACCAACTTTAAGATTGAAAATAGATTGTTAAAAATGGAGGTCAAGGTGCAAGACAAAAAGCTCGCCCCAAGGTACTGTGGTGTAACCATCAGTGATATAAAAATTGAAGAATCTCCTGAGTGGTTAAAAAACAGACTCAAGGCCATTGCCTTAACACCCGTTAATAATGTTGTAGATGCTACAAACTATGTGCTACACAGTTTAGGGCAACCTCTACATGCCTTTGATGCTGAAAAAATAGCTGGAAATCAAATTAATATTAAAACACTATCCACAGGTACTAAATTTACTACCCTTGATGGTGTAGAAAGAGAGCTTGACAAAGAAGATTTAATGATATGTGATGCAGAAAAACCCATGTGCATTGCGGGTGTTTTTGGTGGAATTGAAAGCGGAGTTACAGATACAACAACCAGCATATTTTTAGAGAGCGCATACTTTAACCCAGTAAGTGTAAGAAAAACAGCAAAACGACATGGGCTCAATACAGATGCATCTTTCCGTTTTGAGCGAGGTATAGATCCAAAAACCACAGAGTATGCTTTGATGCATTGTGCCATTATAATTTGTGAATTAACTGGAGGAAACATCACCAGTGATATCATAGATATTTATCCTGAAAAAATAGAGGACCATCAGGTATTTTTAAACTTTGATAAGGCGAACGCCCTAATTGGGCAAAAAATAGAGAAGGAAACCATAAAAAACATCCTCTCTTCCCTAGAAATAAAAGTGAACAATGTTACAGAAACAGGTATTGGTATGACCATACCCGCTTATAGAAACGATGTGACCAGAGAAGCAGATGTGATTGAAGAGATTTTACGCGTATATGGATATAACAACATAGATGTATCTTCAAAACTTAATGCATCTATAGCAAGTAGTCTTGGAGTTAAAGACCACCAGGTCCAAAACAAAGTGGCTTTGCAGCTTACAGCCCTTGGTTTTCATGAAATGCTAAACAACTCTCTCACCTCGCCAAAATACACCCAACTCACTGACTCTTTACAAGAGCAGCACAGTGTTGCTATTTTAAATCCATTGAGTCAAGACTTGTCTGTTATGCGGCAATCTATGCTTTTTGGGGCACTGGAATCTGTAGCATACAACACCAAAAGAAAAGCCAGTGGTGTAAAGCTTTTTGAATTCGGAAAAACCTATAAGGTTTTTCAAACCGGCAGAGAGGAACATAAACACTTATCTTTAATAGTTACAGGCAAAAAAACAGAGAGCAACTGGAATTCACAAATAGGAAACTCAGATTTTTTCTATTTAAAAGGAGTAATCACAGCACTTCTACAAAGACTTGGAGTGGCTTCTTTTTCAGAAAAAGAAATTCAAAACAATCTATTTTCAGAGGGTTTAACATTGTTATTTAAAAAACAACCCTTGGTAAACTTTGGTGTGGTGAATCAAAAAATAACAAAGCATTTTGGTATTGACACAGAGGTGCTCTTTGCAGATTTTAAGTGGGACACCCTACTGTCGCTAATAGACACCACCAATTTTACTGTAAAGCCACTTTCCAAATTTCCGAAGGTTAAGCGTGATTTTGCCTTACTACTTGATGAATCTGTAGGATTTGGAGATTTAAAAAACACTGCTTTTCAAACAGAAAAAAACCTTCTAAAAGAAGTACACCTTTTTGATGTATACACTGGTAAAAACCTACCAGATGGTAAAAAATCTTACGCACTTAGTTTCACCCTGCAAGACGAAAAAAAGACTTTAACAGACAAACAGATTGATAAAATCATGAACAAATTGCAAGAGAGTTTTCATAAAAACTTTGGTGCTACTCTTAGATAAATCTATACTAACTGTAAACACATTAAATAAAACCCTAGAAGCCAAAGCAATTTTACTGTTCCAGAGTTATGGATATCTTTGGTAATCATCTTTTGTAACAACAATATCATTATATGAGAATTTTATTTTTGGCAGCTATCATT
>CATEMS010000281.1 GCA_949507465.1 Flavobacteriaceae bacterium | reverse complement strand
GTACTTGCAGCCATCGCATTTTTTACATTGTGCTTACCTTGAAGTCCTAACGTTGCAATTGGCATAGTGAATTGGGTATTTTGTATGGTTATTATTATTTTATTTTCCTTTATATAAGCTCCCTGCGACACACTTTTTGTAAGCGAGAAGGGTAATTTTATTGCTTTGATCTTATGGCTTTCCAGCCATTTATTTATTTGAGCATCATCCCCATCGTAGATAAAATAGTCTGAGGCGGTTTGATTCATGGTTATTCTAAACTTTGAGGCGATGTATTTTTGATATGAATTTTCATACCTATCCAGATGGTCTGGACTTAAATTGGTTAAAACAGCAATATGTGGAGCAAATTTTTCTATCCCGTCTAACTGAAAACTACTAAGCTCCAAAACATAATTTTTACAATCTTGTGAGGCAACTTGTGCAGCAAAGCTCTCTCCAATATTTCCTCCAAGTGCAGCATCTAATTCATCCTTAATGAGCGCATATGTCAAACTTGCTGTAGAGGTTTTTCCATTGCTACCCGTTATGGCAACAATAGTTGCCTGTGTAAACTGCGCGGCAAATTCTATTTCTGAAATCACCTTTACCCCTGCTTTTCTTACATGAGTTATTATTGGCGCTACATCTGCAATCCCAGGGCTTTTCACGATTATATCCGCAGAAATTATTTTAGACAGTGTATGCCCATTATCTTCCCAGCTAATGCCATTACTTGTTAATATTTGGGCATAGTGGTCTTTAATTACTCCGTAATCACTAACAAAAACATCATAGCCCTTTTTTTGGCCCAAAATAGCAGCACCTACACCACTCTCTGCTGCTCCTAATATGACTAGTTTTTGTTTCATTTTAACTCCAAATACTTTTTACCACCCTACGGGTTGGGTTAATTTTTATCTAATTTTTAATGTTACTATGGTCAATACCGCTAAGAAAATTCCAACAATCCAAAAGCGAGTTACAATTTTACTTTCATGAAATCCTCCTTTTTGGTAATGATGGTGCAGGGGAGACATTTTAAATATGCGCCTTCCTGCTCCAAATTTCTTTTTTGTGTATTTAAACCAGCCCACTTGCAATACCACCGATAGATTTTCCATTAAAAAAATGCCGCATAATATTGGGATCAACCATTCTTTCCTTATAGCAATTGCAATAACAGCGATAATACCACCAATGGTTAAACTCCCTGTATCCCCCATAAACACTTGTGCTGGAAATGCGTTGTACCACAAAAATCCAATAAGGGCCCCTACAAAGGCCATAATAAAAATGGTAAGCTCTCCCGTGTTTGGGATATACATAATATTGAGGTAGTCAGAGAAAATAACATTGCCACTTACCCAAGCAAAAATGGCTAGTGTTACGGCTATTATAGCGGAGGTTCCAGCGGCAAGACCATCGATACCGTCTGTAAGATTAGCCCCATTAGAAACCGCTGTGATAATGAAAATAACAATCGGTATAAACACCAGCCATGCAAAAGACGCATACTGATCTCCAGCCCAGGTTACTAATTTCTCATAGTTAATTTCATTGCCACTAACAAAGGGCATTGTAGTTAACAATGTTTTCTCTGCCTGATTAAATGTTTTTGCTCCCCTGGCAGATACAATTTCTTGACCTGTAATAGGATCTAACTTTTCTGTTTTAACGGTAATATCACCATGAAAAAACATAGTAGCACCCACGATAATTCCTAGCCCAACTTGGCCTATTACTTTAAATTTTCCAGGCAAACCATCTTTGTCATTTTTAAACTTTTTTAAATAGTCATCTAAAAAGCCTATTGCTCCCATCCAAAGTGTTGTCACGATCAATAAAATCACATAAACATTATCCAGTTTAGCAAATAAAAGCACCGGAATTAGTGTTGCTAAAATAATAATCAAACCACCCATTGTTGGTGTTCCAGCCTTTTCTGACTGCCCCTGCAGGCCTAGATCTCTAATGGTTTCACCCATTTGCTTATCTTGCAAAATCTTGATGATTTTCTTACCCCAAACCGTCGCTACTAGTAAAGAGGTGATTACCGCTAGTGATGCTCTAAAGGTGATAAACTGGAACAAACCTGCTCCAGGTAAATCATAGGTTTTATCTAAAAAATCAAATAAATAATATAACATAGCTTTATTTATTTAGGGCGATTAATAATTCACTTATAGTTTTACGGTCATCAAAGTCATTACGCACACCTTGAATCTCTTGATAGGTTTCATGACCCTTTCCAGCCACCAAAATAATATCATGCTCGTTTGCCATTTGGCAGGCTGCCTTTATTGCTTGTTTTCG
>CATEMS010000280.1 GCA_949507465.1 Flavobacteriaceae bacterium | reverse complement strand
TGATAATCGGTTTCTAATGCTTGCTGATCTAAACTTTGTAAGGAAGCCTCCTCGAGTTCTTGATGTAAAAAACTGTGGTAATCAAGCTCTTTTAAAGCTGTTTCTTTCTGTGATAGAAGTGCTTCTAATTCTTTAGAAACACAAGAGAACTCAGTCAAAGTGTTTTGGTATGCTTGAAGTGTAGCAGCATTACCTGATAAAGCATCTAGAACTTCTATTTGGTAGGCCTCTGTAGCAAAACTATTGGTTTGTTGTTGGCTATGAATATCAACAAGATATCGACCCAAAACTTGTAATTGTGACAAGCCCACTGGAGTGTCGTTAACAAAGGCTCTTGATTTACCGTTGGGTAAAATTTCTCTTCGTATGATGGTATGGGTATCATAGTCAAGGTCATTGTCTTTAAAAAATGTTTTTAAATCGTACCCCTTTAGAGAAAACTCTCCCTCAATGATACATTTTTGGCTCGCATCTTTAACACTACTGAGGTCTGCTCTTTTACCAAGTAATAGTCCTAATGCGCCTAGAAGTATTGATTTACCAGCACCAGTTTCTCCAGTGATGATTGTTAAACCCTTGGTAAGGGACACTTGGATGTCCTGGATTAAAGCATAATTTTTTATCGAAAGATGTAACACCATACCTTTACATTTCTTGTATTAATAAAAACTGACCAAGTTTTTAGTTGATCTCTCCCCAGGCATTTCTTCGGGTTGGTGCCATTCTGTTAAGAGATTCTTTTAGAGTAGCTGTATTTACTTGAGGCCCGCTGGCAAATATGGATGTAATCTCATCTACCTTAGCATCAAAAAAGGTACGCAGCACAAAAGAGTTGGGCCTACGATCATTTATACTTTTTAGCAATTTTAATGCCTCAATAATATTTAGTTTTGCTTGTTTTTGATCAGATTCCATGATGTCTAAACCGTCACGATGGTATGCATACATTGCAGATTGAAACTCTCTGTATACATTAGAGACCATGGCATCATTGAATCTATATCTAGACTGTGTACCATCTGTTGATTTCCAACCAATATAACTGCTGGAGGAAGCTGTATTTACAATTTGTTTGGCTATTTCAAAGTAAGTGTCTCCGCCATTTTCCTCAAAAGAAGCTGCGTCCAAACCAATAATAGTATACGCATGGTAAGAAAATAGCGCCACAAGGTTTGACTCTATTTGATTAATGTTAAACACAAGGGGTTCAAACTCTTTGTACTCAAAAGTTACTTGCCTATCATTGTAGTTGTATATCGGTGCATTGTAAGAGGAGTTAAATACAGGTCTAGAAGATTGTACTTGTAAAGACCCACCAAAAGATGTGCCATCAAAACTAGAGATGATTAGCGTAAAATTACAATTGATCCTCTCTTGATTCAGGTAACTCTCATTTGTCCAATTACGATTGTTTAGAAACTCTGTAAGCTGCTGCTCAAGTGTTTTGAAGATTTGGTTATTTTGCTGGCCTGTTTGCTCAGCATCTATATACACATTTGCGTTTAGCTCTTGGCCAATGCTCGTTATTGTATAAACACTTAAGCTAATAAATAGTATAAAATTACGCATCTAACTTTGAAATAATATGTTCTAAAATATCTCTTGCAACATCCCGCTTTGATTTAACATCAAAAGGGGTTACTTTATTGTCTTTATCGATAAAGGTAACTTTATTCGTATCTCCTTTGAAACCTGCTCCTTTGTCCCTAAGCGAATTTAACACAATTAAGTCTAAATTCTTTTTTTCAAGTTTCTTTTTTGAATTTTCCAATTCATTTTGAGTTTCCAGTGCAAAGCCCACCAAAAATTGGTGTTTCTTTTGCAATCCCAAGCTAGCTAATATATCTTTTGTGGGCTCAAGATCAAAAGACAATCCTTCGCCAGTTTTCTTTTTAATTTTTTGATCTGAGGTATGTACTGGTTTATAGTCTGCAACGGCAGCACTACAAATCACAATATCAGATTGTTGGTAATGATCACTTACAGCATCATACATCTGCTGGGCAGTAGTGACGTTATTTACAACTATACCTTTGTCTGTAACAGGAACACTCGATGGCCCTAAAACTAGTGTAACAACTGCCCCCAGACTACTTGCATGTTCGGCGATTGCTATACCCATTTTACCTGAAGAATGATTTCCTATAAATCGTACAGGGTCAATTAATTCGTGGGTAGGTCCTGCTGTGACAAGCACCTTTTTGCCATTTAGCGGTAATGTCTTTAAAATATGAGCACTCACAAAAGTAATAATAGCCTCTGGTTCTGCCATTCTTCCTTGGCCCACCAAACCACTTGCTAATTCGCCTGAGGCAGCAGGTATCATATGATTCCCATAGGCAATTAACCTATCAAAAGTTTGTTTAGAGCTAGGATGCTTGTACATGTCTAAATCCATGGCTGGAGCAAAATAAACAGGACATTTTGCAGAAAGATAGGTGGCCAATAATAAATTATCACTGGTACCGTGTGCCATTTTTGAAAGTGTGTTTGCTGTGGCTGGAGCAATGATAAATAAATCTGCCCAAAGGGCTAACTCAACATGGTTATTCCATTGAGCATTATCATTTTCTTCATTGGTAAAAGAAGAATATACTTCGTTCTTAGAAAGTGTAGAAAGTGTTAAGGGTGTTACAAACTCTTTGGCCTTTGGTGTCATTACAACTTTTACCTCAGCCCCTTGTTTTATGAGTAAACGCACCAAAAATGCGGCCTTGTAAGCAGCAATA
>CATEMS010000279.1 GCA_949507465.1 Flavobacteriaceae bacterium | reverse complement strand
GGTATTACCTCTATGGTATTTCCTCCAAATACAGATTCAAAAAAGCTAGAATTAACATAAAACTTGGGAAGTAGGTTTTTCTGAGCATCTTCAGCGCCATCTTTTCTTCCATCGGCGGCATCAATTTTTTCTTTGAAATAATCGCGCATTTGCTCCTTTAAGATTAAATCACGATAGGCCTCAGGACTCAACACAAGTGGAAGGCCCACATTAAAATCACCTAACATTTCACTGTAGTAGTAGGTATTGGTTACAGGGTCATAGGTGTATAAATTTTGAATAGAAGAGGATGGAGGCAACTCGATACGCCCCATGGAAGATCCTGTGGCAGTAGAATCCTGTGCAATTGCACTTAAGAAACCCCCAAAAAAGATACTTAAAAATAAGAAATGTTTAAAAAAGCTATTTTTAAACTTTATGAAATTTGTACCCAATATTTATAATTTTTTTAAAGCCTGCTTTATAATTTCCTCGATGGTTGCCTGCGGATATTGTTTTATCACTGCATCACAAACTCTCTCAGCCTGTTTGCGAGTAAAACCTAAGGTATCCAAAGCAGATAACGCTTCATTTTTGTTGGTATTGCTTGAAACCACAGAAACTTCGTCTAAGCCATATACCTTTAGTATTTTATCTTTCAAGTCTAACAACACACGTTGGGCTGTTTTTGCTCCAATTCCCTTAACAGATTGAATCGTAGCCACATCACTTGATGCAATAGCTTCAGTTACCTGCTTTGGCGATAAAGAAGACAACATGGTTCTTGCTGTGCTTGCCCCAACTCCAGATACAGAGATCAATAACCTAAACACCTCTCGCTCCACAACACTAGAAAACCCATATAAAATATGTGCATCTTCTCTAACCTGTAGGTGCGTGTATAATTTAACGTTTTCTGATGTAGGTAACTGTGCAAAAGTGTGTAAAGAAATATTTACAAAATACCCCACTCCATGACAGTCTATGACCACATCTGTGGGTGATTTCTCAACAAGTCTTCCCTGTAATTGAGTTATCATGAGTTATACGAATGTTATCCTTGTGTTATTTTTGCCAAATATAGTATATTTTATTGGCTTCTCTGAGGGGTTAAAACCTAAATTTATTGCTGAAACATTACTGCTTTTAGTCGGTTTGTTCTCGTTTTTCTTTTTGTTGAGCATCTACTACAGAAACCGCTGCCATATTCACAATTTCTTCCACACTTGCCCCAAGTTGTAGAATATGAACTGGCTTTCGCATCCCAAGCATAATTGGACCAACAGATTCAACACCATTGATTTCTTTTAATAACTTATAGTTGCTATTGGCAGCGTCTAAATTTGGGAATACAAGTGCGTTTACTTTCTTACCCGCAAGCTTAGAAAACGGAAATTTGCTCTGTAACATTTCTGGATTTAAAGCGAAATCGGTTTGTAACTCTCCATCGATATGCATGTCTGGATTTGTTCTGTGCAAATAAGCAACAGCCTCACGCACCTTTGTAGCATGGGCATCTTTTGATGATCCGAAATTGGCATAGCTTATCATGGCTATAACGGGGGTTAAACCAAACATTTTCATGGTGTAATTTGTCATCTGGGCAATCTTAGCCAGCTCTTTTGCAGTAGGGTCAATATTAATAGAAGTGTCACTTATAAAAATGGGCCCTCTTTTGGTAAGCATCATATTGGTAGTAGCTACTTTAGTGACACCATCAAAACGACCCACTACTCCCAAAACAGGACGCAGAACAGATGGATAGGCTCTTGAGTAACCAGAAATCATTGCATCAACATCCCCTTGGTTGAGCATCATAGCTGCAAAGTAATTGC
>CATEMS010000278.1 GCA_949507465.1 Flavobacteriaceae bacterium | reverse complement strand
TTTTGGTAAAAAATCCAGGCTTGAACAGTGGATTTATGATACCTCAGTATACAGCAGCTAGTATTGTGAGTCAAAACAAACAACTAGCAACTCCATCTTCTATAGATTCTATAGTTTCTCCAAACGGTCAAGAGGACCATGTAAGTATGGGAGCTAACGGAGCAACTAAATGCCTACGAATCATAGATAATATAGAAACCATACTTGCAATTGAACTGATGAACGCTTCTCAGGGATTAGCCTTTAGAGATAAAAATTCATCCCCTTTTGTAATGTCATTTATTGAGAGCTATAGAGCTGTTGTCCCTTTTTTAGAAGAAGATAGGATTTTAGCAGATGATATACATGCAAGTGTTGCTTTTTTGCAAAGTTTTGGTATAGATAGCAAACTACTTTTTTAACAGATATAGAAGGGTAAAAAACGTCCCTTACAAATAGTAAAGGACGTTTTATGGGTGAAGGGCTACAAAATTATTTATGATTCTGTAGTCTTTTTGGTGTGTTTTTTAATTTTAATACCAAGTTCATTTTTCTTTGTATCAAGATCCATGGTTATGGTGTCACCTTCCTTCAGATTACTGTTAATTATTTCTTCGGCTAATGCATCTTCAATGTATTTTTGAATAGCACGTTTTAATGGCCTGGCCCCATAATCTAAATCAAAACCTTTATCTGCAATATAGTCTTTTGCTTTTTTAGTTAGTTTTAAATCATAACCCAGTGTTTTGATTCGAGAAAACAATATGGCTAGCTCTATATCAATGATTTTATGAATATCGTCTCGATGTAAGTTATTGAATATCATAACATCATCTACACGATTTAAAAATTCGGGAGCAAATGTTTTTTTCAAAGCATTTTCAATGACTCCTTTGGCATTAGCATCTGCTTGGCTTGCTTGGGCTGCAGTACCAAAACCAACTCCTTGCCCAAAATCTTTTAATTTACGAGCACCAATGTTTGAGGTCATGATAATGATGGTATTTCTAAAATCTATTTTACGTCCAAGGCTGTCTGTAAGATAACCGTCATCCAGTACTTGTAATAACATATTGAATACATCTGGATGGGCTTTTTCAATTTCATCTAGCAATACCACAGAGTAGGGTTTGCGTCTTATTTTTTCTGTGAGTTGTCCACCTTCTTCATACCCAACATAACCAGGAGGAGCTCCTACAAGTCTTGATATGGCAAATTTTTCCATATACTCACTCATGTCAATGCGTATCATTGAGTTTTCATTATCAAACAATTCTTTAGCCAAAACTTTGGCCAATTGAGTTTTACCAACCCCTGTTTGACCAAGAAATATAAACGAACCAATTGGTTTGTTTGGATCTTTGAGTCCTGCACGATTTCTCTGTATGGCTTTTACCACCTTGTTTACAGTCTCATCTTGTCCAATTACTTTTCCTTTGATGCGTTGTGGTAATTCTGCTAGCTTATTAATTTCTGTTTGAGCGATTCTGTTAACAGGTATCCCAGACATCATAGATATTACTTCTGCAACATTGTCTTGGTCTACTGTTTCGCGGTGTAGTTTAGAATCGTTTTCCCAGATTTCTTGCTGATTTAATAGTTCTTTTTCAAGGTTCTTCTCATCATCTCTAAGCTTAGCTGCTTCCTCGTATTTTTGTTTTTTTACAACAGAATTTTTATGCAATCTAACCTCTTCGAGTTTTTGTTCAAGCTCTAAGATTCTCTTTGGTACGTTGATGTTAGTAATGTGTACTCTAGATCCCGCCTCATCCAAAGCGTCAATTGCTTTGTCTGGTAAAAAACGATCTGTCATGTATCTATTTGTAAGTTTTACACATGCCTCTAAGGCCTCTTGTGTATAGCTTACATTGTGATGCATTTCGTATTTTTCTTTTATGTTTTCTAAGATTTCAATCGTTTCTTCTACAGAGGTAGGTTCAACCAAAACTTTTTGGAACCTTCTCTCTAGTGCTCCATCTTTTTCAATGTATTGTCTGTACTCATCTAATGTTGTGGCTCCCACACATTGTATTTCTCCACGGGCCAATGCTGGCTTAAACATATTACTAGCATCTAAAGACCCTGTAGCACCCCCGGCGCCAACAATGGTATGAATCTCATCGATAAAGAGAATGATATCATTGTTCTTTTCAAGTTCATTCATTAGGGCTTTCATGCGCTCTTCGAATTGTCCTCGATATTTTGTTCCTGCTACCAAACTTGCCAAATCTAGAGTTACAACGCGCTTGTCATATAAAATACGGGATACTTTTCTTTGTATGATACGAAGTGCTAGACCCTCTGCAATGGCAGATTTACCAACCCCAGGTTCTCC
>CATEMS010000277.1 GCA_949507465.1 Flavobacteriaceae bacterium | reverse complement strand
TTTTAAAAAATACAGTAAGTCCTCCTGTCTCATCTGAATCTATGCATGGCTTAGCAAGTTCTATTGAAGGCTTTATTGATAAAAATATTGAGCTTCCCGATATGTATAATAAAAGTGGTGTCTATAGAGTACTTACTCAACTTATCCTCTCAGTATTTGCATTAAATGCGAAAGAAAACGGAGAGTTAAATGAAGTTGGTAGAATTGAGGCCCACAGAGCCGGCCTGTCCTATTTACTTAATTGGATCAATCAAAGCTCTTAAATGTGAAATATTAATTAAACCCCTGTAATAAATCTTAATAAAACATAGAACAATACTGTTAATGTAGCACCAGCAGGTATTGTTACTAACCAAGAAAGGACAATTCTGCCAATTGAACCAAGGTCTAAATGAGAAACACCTTTAGCAAGACCTACCCCAATAACAGCTCCTACAAGCGTATGTGTTGTTGATATAGGAAATCCTATGTAAGTTGCGGCTACAACAGTAGATGCGGCTGCCATCTCAGCTGAAAAACCTAAACTAGGTGTTAGTGTAGTAATTTTACTACCAACAGTTTTGATAACTCTTCCTCCCAGCATAGCCAAACCAAAAACTATACCTACTCCACCAATCAATAAAACCCAAGGACTAACTGCTGATTTTGCACCAATTGCCCCTTCTGAGGCAACGCTAATTATGGCAGACATTGGGCCAATAGCATTTGCTACATCATTTGAGCCGTGAGCAAAGGCCATAGCTGATGCAGTAACTATCATAAGAACAGCAAAAGCTGACTCAACACCATTCATTTTAATTTTTTCTTTGTTTTTATTTAAAAGAATGTATGTAATTACTGTGACAACTAATCCGAATGCTATCGTAACTAAAACAACCTCATTATCTGTGAGAGGCAAACCAACATGTTTTAAACCTTTTCTGGCAGTCACAAGACCAATAATTACAGCTACAAAAAAACTGTAAAGAGGTATCAAAGATACTGCAGCTTGTGCTGGGTCTTTCCTATCAAGAATAAATTTCTTAGCGCTTAAAAATATAAAAAATGCCATTGTTCCTGAAATTGCAGGAGAGACAACCCAACTGGCAGCAATAGTACCAACTTTACCCCAGGAAACTGCCTGAAAACCCATTGAAATAATAACAAACCCAACAATGGAACCTACAATTGAGTGGGTTGTAGATACAGGCCAGCCTTTGGAACTCGCAATAATAAGCCAAGTGCCTGCTGCAAGAAGTGCTGAAAGCATTCCCATAATAAATATATTTTCTTTGCCTATATATAAGTCTGGATCAACAATACCTTTTCTAATGGTTGATGTAACCTCTCCACCAGCCCTATATGCACCAAGAAATTCAAAAATAGCCGCAATAAATATAGCCTGCTTAAATGTAATAGCCTTACTACCAACAGAAGTACCCATCGCATTAGCTACATCATTAGCACCAATGCCAAAAGCCATAAAGAAACCTGCAAAAGCAGCTATAATGAGTATCAATGTAGGATCTAAAAATAAATTTTCCATAAATATTAAACAGATTAAAGCAACCGCAAGTATAATAGAATAAAGGCAATGATACATTAATTTCAACTTTAAAAATAAAACATATTTACAACAAGAAACTCTTGCATAAAAATTTATGACCCTAATAAACTTAGACCAAGCTGAATATAAAAAACTAGATACAAAAGCTTATATATTAGAAAAAAGACGTTTACAAATTGAGTTCCTAAAGCTTCAAGAGGATGTTATAAAAAATGATAGAAAAATCTGTATAGTCTTTGAGGGGAGAGATACAGCAGGAAAAAGTTCAGCAATTAAATTTTTTTCTGAGTATTTAAGACCAAATAATTTTAACTATGTTCAATTAGGCATTCCATCTAAATGGGAGTCATCTCATTTGTTTCAAAGATGGGAAAAGGTTTTA
>CATEMS010000276.1 GCA_949507465.1 Flavobacteriaceae bacterium | reverse complement strand
ACCTTCATTATAGATATCTGGGGTGCTTAAGCCCACAAAATCAACTCCCTTTAATATTTCAATTTTATATACTTTTTTTTCATTCTCTACAAGTACAGTATCCAGTCTAAACTCGTGACGAGCTAAAATATCATCTCCAAAAAGGGCACCCGGCGCATTGGAGTTTCTCACAATATTTAACTTACCTCTAAATAGTTTATCCAGGCCATTTACTCGCTGGTCATTCCAACGAATGGCCTCCACCAAGGATGCTGTAGAAATGGTATCTCGCCTTAGGTTGTTTTTTCTAAGTGTTTTGTTTTTTGTTCTTTTTTTTAGATAGGAAGTGTAAGCAAAAAGACTGTCAACATCTCTTAAATCATAACTTTTTCTTGTTTGGTCTACATTTAGGCGCAGTACGTTTTTTACACCAGCAGCATAACTAGAATCATATAAAGTAATAGCACTCTCTATAAGCCATTTGTACTCACTAGAGTTGCGTTCTTTATGCCTTAAAAAACCTTTTTGAATATACGAACTATCAGGCAGAGTCTGGGGCAACTCCTCTATGGCTCGAAGCACAATGTCATTTCCAGTGGTGGGGCTTGTTTCTGCTATTAGGAGAATCTCATCTAAGGATGCAATGTCCTCTTCTAAAAAAATATCCATAGAATTATCAAAACTGCTAACTAAGGATCTAAAACTCTTGTAACCTATCGAGGAAATTACCAAAGTGTCATTGGCATACCTCTTTGGGATGCTTAACAAAAACCTACCGTCTGTGTTGGTGATGGTACCAATGGTTGTATTTTTAACATACACACTAGCGCTTTTTAAGGGTACAAAGCTAGCAAAATCTACAACCTTATTTTTGAGTTCTATTTGAGAAGAAACCTCTGCACAAACCATCAATAACAAGACAAATATGTAATATCTATGCAAGTATTTGTTTTGAGACATAGGCTTTTGAATTTAAAAACAACATTTTGAGATTAGGTTTTATAACACCTAAAAGTGGTTTATATTGTGTGTAAATTATGTGGCTGGCTTGTAATTTACACCATCTATGACCATTTTGGAAATAATTTCTCTAAGTATCTCTGATGTTCCTCCTCCTATTGGACCTAACCTACTATCTCTTAGATTTCTTGCCAGTGGATACTCTTCCATATAGCCATACCCTCCAAGGAGCTGAACGCAATCATAAGCAACCTGATCTGCTATTTTTGTTGATAATAGCTTAGACATAGTTGCTTCCTTAACTACATACTCTCCATTATCAAGGCGTTTGGCTGTAACATAGTTAAATGCCTTAATCATTTCTACCTCGCTCGCTAAATCTGCCACTTTATGACGTAAAGCTTGAAATTTTGAAATAGGTTTTCCAAAAGCAGTTCGCTCTTTCATATAACCTATAGCGTATTCTAGGGCCCACTCACTCCTTGCATGTGCATTGATACCCATGATTAATCTCTCAAGGGCAAAATGTTGCATGATATAAGGGAAACCAAGATTTTCTTCACCCATTAAATTTTCTGCAGGTATGACAACGTTGTCAAAAGCAATTTCTGCTGTATCACTTGCTCTCCAACCTAGTTTATCTAATTTTGTGGCACTAATTCCCGGAAGATCTCTATCCATTATAAAAATACTAATACCCTTGTTTCCTTGATCTGGAGAGGTCTTTGCAGCTACAATTAAATAATCACTATACACTCCGTTTGTGATAAAGGTTTTAGATCCATTGATCACATAGGTATCTCCTTTTTTTACCGCCGTTGTTCGCATACCTCCTACGTCACTTCCACCAAAAGGCTCTGTGATACATAAACAACCTATTTTCTCTCCACTCACACTTGGCACTAAATATTTTTGTTTTTGTTCCTCGTTGGCTTCTTTATTAAGATGCGTCATTGCCAAATACTCATGAGCCCATATAGCAGCAGCAAAGCCACCACTGTTTATTTTTTGAAGCTCCTCAATAAAAACAATAGTATAAAATATGTCTAAATCCAAACCTCCATAAGCCTCTGGAGTTGCTAGACCAAAATATCCCATCTCTCCAAATTTTTCCCAAATAAAACGATCTATCGTTCCTGTTTTCTCCCAAGTGTCAATGTGAGGAACTACCTCTTTTTTTAAGAAATCTTGAAAACTCTTTCTAAAAAACTCATGCTCTTCTGTAAAATATAAACTCATATTGTAAGGCCTATTTTTTAATTATAAAATACATATCGTTTAGATAATAACAACACCTGTTATTGTATGTGCAAATATAACTCAATTAAGGCATATTTACTTGTGGTCATTCCTTCTATTTTTTTTAGTTCAGAGAGTGATTCTATTTTTTGACGCAAGATCCTAAATTCCCAAATTTCTTTGGCAAAATCAAAAGAAATTCCTGGGATAGTTGCAATATCCGAAACTGATGCTGTATTGATAGCTATTTGTTTGATTTGGTTGGGTGTCTTGACTGTAAAGCCAGCCAAAACATTGGCTACTACCTGCTGACTTAAACCCCACACATTTTGTAATTGCTTATCTACAGAGAACCCCCCTAGCTTATCTCTGTATGAAATAATTCTAGCGCTCAAAGCAGGGCCAATACCCCGCACCTTCTGTAGTTGTATTTGGGTAGCTGTATTTAAATCTGTTTTGTCTGTGTAGGACAAGCCAACACTTACACTTTTTTGAGCCGAAGCAGCTTTTGATTTTACAACCCAGTCTGGAAATTTAAACAGCGGTCCTATTATAGCCAAAAGGCTATCTGAGACCTTTGTTACCTCTTTAAAATCTGCAATGCTGTGTATCCATTTATTTGAACTTCTAAAGCGGAAAAGTCTATCAAACTCTAAGGGAGTTAGTCCTAAGGTATACGCCTTATAATCTGATATAAAATTAGGATTAAATGGATATCGCTTTGGCTTTTTTTTCTCTAAGGCTTCTTTTCGTAAAGAATCTACATAGGCTTGTTGTTTTACTATATGTGGAGAACAAATATCTAACAACAAAGAAGGCTGTGGTGAATAAAACTGCAAAACACAAAGTAATCCAACAATGAGAGCGCACACAAATAAAATCCCACTTCGTTGTGGCTTGTTAAACTCGAAATGGGATTTAAAATGCAGCATAATACTCCTTGGTTTGTAACTGGGGAGTTATGCGAAGATATGTTTGTTATAAATTAGCTATTGCTGGATTTAATGGCATCTCTGTATTTTACTAATTCTTCTTTTACTCTTGGCAAGAGTAATGAAACTCCAATTAAGTTTGGAATTGCCATTGCGAAAATCATAGCATCAGAGAAGTCTGTAACAGCCCCAAGGCTTATAGAGGCTCCAAGAACAGTAAATAAACAAAAAACAATTTTATAGGTCATCACGTTTCTGTCTGATCTACCAAAGAGAAACAGCCATGACTGAAGCCCGTAGTAAGACCAAGAAATCATAGTAGAAAATGCAAACAAGATTACAGCGCCTGTTAAAACGTAAGGAAACCATGGAATCGCTGAGGCAAAAGCATCACTTGTTAATTGAACACCGTTTGCAGCACCAGGGTCTAAATAATTTCCAGTAATCACAATTACCAATGCTGTTATGGTACACACCACAACAGTATCAATAAAAGGCTCTAGTAGGGAAACAATACCCTCGCTTGCTGGATATTTTGTTTTTACTGCAGAATGCGCAATAGCCGCAGAACCAACACCCGCTTCATTAGAGAATGCAGCACGTCTAAATCCTTGCACAAGCACCCCAACAAATCCTCCGGCTACACCCATTGGAGCAAAAGCTCCATTCCAAATTTTTCCAAAGGCTGGAAGTATCTCTGTGAAATTCATACCAATCACTACAAAAGCAGCCAACAGGT
>CATEMS010000275.1 GCA_949507465.1 Flavobacteriaceae bacterium | reverse complement strand
TTTATGGTGGCCATGGGTACTTCACTTGCAGATAGAGCATGGGGTAGAGAAAGTGCTGTATACCGTGTGGCTGGTGTGTTAAATGTAATTGGGGGTTGGTTCTTCACTGCATTTAGTGCTTTTGTGGCAGCGGGTGCTGTGGTGTTTCTCTTGAGCTGGAATAAAACGGTAATGATCCCAGTATTACTGCTACTAGCTGTCTTGTTGCTTGTAAGGAGTTACCTTTCTTACAAAAAGAAAAGTTCATCTGTAATAGACCCAAAAAGGTTGAAAAAAAATGAAAGCAGTACGGTGCAGGGAATCATTTCAGAGAGTGCAGACAATATCTCTAATGTAGTATCTAGAACAAATAATATTTACACTGATGTTTTAAAGGGTCTGGCCAAAGAAGATGTTAAAGCCCTTAAAAAAAGCAGAAAAGGGGTCGAAAAACTTGACCAAGAGGTAGAAGATCTGAGAGATAATGTTTTCTACCTAATTAAAAGCCTAGACGAAACAAGTGTTCGGGGGAGTAGTTTTTATATTACCATACTAGCATACCTTACCGATATGACTCAATCGCTAGATTTTATCTCAAAAAAGAGTTTCAGGCACGTTAATAACAATCATCGAAAATTAAAATTCACCCAAATTAAGGATCTTCAAGAAATTGATAATTCTTTGGATGGATTGCTCGTTGAGATTGAAGAGATATTCAACTCCCGTAATTTTGAGGGCATCGAGGCTGTGCTCTCCAAAAAAGAAGAAATTAGTACCCTTATCTCTGACAAGATTACAACTCAGATTGATAGGACAAGAACCGAGGAAGAAAGCCCAAAAAACACATCTCTATACTTCAATATTTTACTGGAAACTAAAGATTTGGTATCCAGTATCATGAATCTTATAGATGAGTATTTTACGAGTTACAAAAAAGAGTAGCTATCTCTTTTATAAGCACTCAAAGACCCTAATTTTTATATGAAATTATACGGAATTAGTATTTGGATCTGTTTTACTTGTTTTTCTGTTAGCGGTCAAAAAATGAGTGGCCAACAACTTTTAGACAAGACCATTGGGTACCATGACCCCTCTGGAGTATGGTCTAATTTTAATGGTACCCTAGAAGTCTCCATGGTAATGACAGATGGCCAGGCAAGAGAGCGTGAAATTCAGATCAATTTACCCCAAGAATATTTTAGCGTAAGAGCCAAGACAGATACCCTTATCACTACCTACACCCTTGATAAAGACAAATGTGAGACTTCTATAAAAGAAATCCCTCCCTACAGTAAAAGAACCCCTTGCGAGACTGCTCAATTATATAAAAACTATTATACCTACCTCTACGGGCTGCCCATGAAGCTCAAAGATCCTGGAACTATTATTTCAGAATATGCAAGCAATCAGAACTTTAAAGGCAAAGATTATTTGATGCTCAGGGCAAGCTATCAAAAGGAAGTAGGGAGTGATATTTGGCAATTTTATTTTGACCCCATCACTTATGCCATGGAGGTATATCAGTTCTTTAAGGCAGACCCAGGGGGAGATGGAAAAAACACAGGAGAGTATATCTTACTAAAGGATATCAAGACCATCAATGGCATAAAATTTCCAAAAGAGAGGGCCTGGTATTACAACAAAGATGACGGGTACTTGGGGACAGACATTTTAAAGTAACAGCCACTAAAAATAAAAGAGGGACACCAAAAGATGGTGTCCCTCTTTGTAGGCTCTTAAAAATATGATCTTAAGATCCACACATCAAACAATCCTCATCTGGACCGCCATTTTGTGATTTATTCATCATGTCCTTAAACTCCTGAGCAGTCATTGGCTTTTGCTCTGTGGCTGTATTGCCTAGCTGAGCTTCTGGCGCTGGGCTTGGTGCTGGAGCTGGTACTGATGCCAATGCACCATCTGCATCTATTGCTGTCGTAGATAGTGCTTCGGCAGCCTTTGGCTGTTCTTTTTTATCTTCTTTGGAGAGTGTAAATTTAATAGCATCTACTGCACTTTTAGTACGCAGGTAATACATTCCTGTTTTAAGACCGCTTTTCCATGCATAGAAATGCATTGATGTTAATTTTGCATAACTAGCATTTTCCATAAATAGATTTAAAGACTGAGATTGATCAATAAAATACCCTCTGTGTCTTGACATGTCAATGATATCTTTCATAGAAAGCTCCCACACGGTTTTGTACAAGTCTTTTAAATCTTGAGGAATATCTACATCTTGTACAGAACCGTTATTACGCATAATTTGTTCTTTAAGAGTGTCGTTCCAGAGGCCTAGACCTACTAGGTCT
>CATEMS010000274.1 GCA_949507465.1 Flavobacteriaceae bacterium | reverse complement strand
GTTGTATTTTGAAATAGTTGTATCTATCTGCTCAATAGAAAATTCATTCATGGCAATGTTTTGCTCTAAAACTGTTTTTCCATTTTGTGCGGCTCTTTTTATAATTTCATTATTATTTAAATAGGCAAGGACCTTATCTATTGTTTTTTGATTTGCGCTATTTGATAAAACAAAATCTACCTGATGAAACTTATATCCAGAATAAAAAGAATTTGAAATGGCTTCTTCATCCTTAAACTCAAGGTTTCTTAAAATGGCTTGCAGCGTTGTCTGATTCCCAGAAAAACGTTCTGTGATATCCTCTATGTTTACCATAGGTGTGATTTGCACACCTCTAATTTCGTTGCTCCCCGTTTTAAATCCATGTTGTTTTAAAAACGTTGTATCCATTGTTGCAGATTTTACCATTAAGGTGTTAAGGGCATTGTAGGTATATTCTGCGGTATTGAAATTTGTTCTTAAGATAATGGTAGCTTTCTTTTCTGGTTTTGAGTCTATTTCAGAATAATATCCTAAGGCAATACCACCAATTAGTAGGCCAATAATAAAATACCAGTTTCTTAAACAAAATTGAATGCCATGGTAAATACTTACCGATATGTTTTTAAATAATTCACGGATCTTATTTACAAGATATCCTAGGTCTATCTCATCCTTGCTTGTTTGTGACATATACTTTTATTTACTGTTAATGATTTGTTTTAAACTCTCTTCCCAATCTGTAAAGGTAAGGTCTAAAGTATTTTTTAACTTGTTGCAATTTAGCACACTGTAAGGCGGCCTTTTAGCAAAAGTAGGGTAATGCTCGGTTTTTGCAAGCCTTACGGTATCTAATTCTTTGGTTGCCTTAAAAATAGCTGTAGCAAAATCATACCAAGTTCCTTCTCCTTGATTGCTGAAATGGTATACTCCATAACGGGTATTTTCTGTTTTTATGATAGTCACTAACACTTTGGCTAGATCATTTGCATTGGTGGGGGTTCCCTTTTGCTGTGTTGTAATGGTTAGTGCTTTTTTTTGTTTAGCAAATTTTAGCATGGAGTTTAAAAAATTATGTCCATGCTGGCTATAAAGCCAAGAGGTACGTACAATAAAGTGTTTGTTCCAAGTATCAGCTATATATTGTTCCCCTTTTAATTTTGAAGCTCCATACACATTTAATGGATTTGTTTGATCCTGTTCTAAATAGGGCGTTTTTTTTGTGCCGTCAAACACATAGTCTGTAGATAGGTGTAGTAGTACCACATTGTGCTTTTTACATTCCTTTGCAAGGTGATATGCCCCTTCTGCGTTTACTAAAAAAGCCTCTTTTTGTTCACTCTCTGCTTTTTCTACATTGGTATACGCTGCAGTATTGATACAATAATCAAAAGGGTGTTCACCAAAAAAATCTCCAAGAGCCTGCTCATTTGTTATATCTAGGTCCTTTTTTGTTGCAAAATAGCATGAAATGTTAGGGGTGTTTTCTAGCTGCTGTTTCAAACATTGTCCTAATTGTCCATTTGATCCTGTAATTAATAGCTTACTCATAATGGCTTTTTCATCAATTATAAAAAGAAGTTTTAATATACCACCGATACGTTATTAAAGGGGATTACCTTACTTACGCACACCGCAAAAATCCAATACAATTTTATCTTTTGGTATCTCCAAACTTTTAAATTCAGAGTGAGACACAAGAAACACAATAATATCAGCGCTGTTAATTGCTTGGGATGTCTTTGTAATTTCTATGGCTTGGCTTTCGTGCAAATTTGGTTCTACATTCAAGGTAGTAAAAGAAGCTTCTTTTAAAGACCTTGCTACCAAAAGCGCCGGAGATTCTCTTAAATCATCGATATCTGGTTTAAATGCTAGCCCCATACATGCAATTACAGCATCTCTTTTATTTTCTACCTTGAATCCGAGTGCTTTGTTTTTTATTTTTTCCAAAACCCACTGGGTTTTATAATTATTAGTTTCTCGTGATTTTTTAATCAAACCACTTTCCTGCGGAAATTCTGAGACAATAAACCATGGGTCTACTGCTATACAATGACCACCAACACCTGTCCCAGGATTTAAAATATGAACCCTTGGATGCTTGTTTGCAAGGGCAATCATATCCCACACGTTAATACCTGCTTTGTCACAAATAATTGACAACTCATTTGCAAAAGCAATTTGGTTATCTCTAGAAGCATTTTCAACTAATTTTACCATCTCTGCGGTTTTTGCATTGGTTGGATGTAGTGTCCCTACCACAAAATGCTTATAAAAATCGATCGCTTTTTTGGTAGATATACTGTTGATACCCCCTATGGCTCTATCATTATGCTTAAGTTCATGAAGAATGTTGCCAGGTAATACCCTCTCAGGGCAATAAGCAATAAATATATGCCCCTCTAGCTCGGGTCTTTCTTTATAGATTTGTTTTTCGATTAATTGTGTGGTACCCACAGGACTCGTAGACTCTAAAATAACTAATGCACCCTTCTCTAGGGTTGGTGTTATTTTTGATACCGCTGCCAATACATAGGAAACATCTGGCACAAAGTTGTCTTTAAAGGGAGTTGGAACAGCTATTAAATATACATCAGCGGGCTCTGGAGTAAGTGTTGCCTTTAGATAAGATTTGTGGACAACATGGTGCACCAAACCATCTAAATCAGGCTCAACAATATGAATTTGACCCTTGTTAATAGTGTCAACAACATGCTGATGAATATCTACTCCTGTTACCTTTAGCCCTCTACTGGCTATAAGGGCTGCTGTTGGCAAACCAATATAACCCAAACCAACCATTATGACACTTGGTTTTTTTTCCATCTATAATGTTTTAATATAATTTATAATTTTCTC
>CATEMS010000273.1 GCA_949507465.1 Flavobacteriaceae bacterium | reverse complement strand
GGTTTGTTACGCTCTATCACAGCTCATCTATTCTTTGGGAGCTGCTCAGTGCCTTCGCTTTGAGTACTTTTTTAACAAAGCGATGAATTTCTTTGTCTTTAGTGCGCGCTTGTATTTTGATAAAATAATTGTCTTTGTAGATAGAGTACTCCTCTGCTTTGCCTTTGTAGAGAACCAATTTATAATAAGGAATGACAAGTGCATAGCTTTCTAGCAGTGATCTAAAACCAACAATGATACCATTGGGGCGCATTTCTATATTGCACTGATTTCTGTTGTTGTCTAGGATAAGTAGGTTATGAATTTGTATGCTTGTTTGGGTAATAATAAGCTTTGGAGAACCAATACCTTTTAGCTTGAAACGCTCTGTTAGGGAATAAGGTGCTCCCACTTGTTGGGCAATTTTATGGTCTGTTTGTTTGTTGTTGTATGATACGTTTACAAGCATATTTTTAATCCTACCGTAATTTACATTCTAGTTATTTGCCTGATATTTATTAGCGCTTTAAAAATAACAAACCTAATAACCTAAAAAAAGACTTTAAGAATATCTTATTTGTCTCAAGCTATTTACAAGGTTATAAATCTCTGTTTTTGACTTTTTTGAGGCATGACTTCTTACTTGGTAAAGAAACAAATAACTGTACCAAAAAAAGCCTTAAAAAAAACTATCTTTACACCTTAAAAATGAATTCATGACCCTACAGGATATCCTTAGCCAAAAAGTTAAAGATGCTATCAAAAGCCTTTACGATACCCGTCTTGAAACCGTAGAGTTTCAAGCCACTCGTAAAGAGTTTGAGGGAGATATAACCATTGTGGTGTTTCCTATGCTGCGTGTTGTTAAGGGAAATCCTGTGGCCATTGGCCAGGCCATTGGCGCTTATTTGCAGGAGCATGTTGCTCATGTTACTGGTTTTAATGTGGTGAAGGGCTTTTTAAACATTGTTATTAGTGATGGGTATTATATAGATTTTTTTAAAAACACACCCACTTGGGATACTTTTGGTAGAGTAGCTCCTGGCAACGATGCTATTATGGTAGAGTTTGCCTCACCCAATACAAATAAGCCACTACATCTGGGTCATGTTCGGAACGTCTTGCTAGGATACAGTGTGTCTCAAATTGTGGAGGCTAGTGGTAAAAAAGTATACAAAACCCAAATTATAAATGATCGTGGTATTCATATCTGTAAAAGCATGTTAGCTTGGCAACGATATGGGAAAGGAGAAACGCCTGAATCATCAGGGAAAAAGGGTGATAAATTAGTGGGAGACTACTACGTACGTTTTGATAAGGAGTACAAAAAAGAAATTGCTGATTTAATAGCCCAGGGAATTTCAGAGGAAGATGCAAAAAAGAAAGCTCCTATCATCCAACAGGCTCAGCAAATGCTTTTACAGTGGGAGGCTGGAGATCCTGAGGTAGTTTCGCTTTGGCAAACCATGAACGGTTGGGTATATGACGGCTTTGATCAAACCTATGCAGATATTGGGGTAGATTTTGATACAAATTACTATGAGAGTAACACCTATTTACTCGGTAAAGAATTTATACAAGAGGGGCTCTCTAGCGGAGTATTTACCAAAGACCCTGACGGCTCTGTTTGGTGTGATCTTAGCGATAAGGGTCTAGACAGAAAAATTGTGTTACGCGCAGACGGGACGGCTGTTTACATGACTCAAGATATAGGAACTGCCATACAGCGTGTTAAAGATTACCCAGATATAAACGGAATGATTTACACCGTTGGAAATGAACAGGATTATCATTTCAAGGTATTATTTCTGATACTACAGAAACTAGGATTTGGCTGGGCAAAAAATTTATTCAACCTAAGTTATGGAATGGTTGATTTGCCAAGTGGTAAAATGAAATCAAGAGAGGGCACTGTTGTAGATGCAGATGATTTAATAAAAGACATGACGGCCACAGCTTGCAGTATTTCTGAATCACTTGGAAAGATTGATGATTTTACCATTCAAGAAAAGCAAAAGCTTTATACTACCATAGGTCTCGGGGCTTTAAAATATTACATTCTAAAGGTAGATCCTAAAAAACGTATTTTATTTAATCCAGAGGAAAGTGTAGATTTTCAGGGCAACACGGGACCCTTTATCCAATATACTTATGCGCGTATTGAGTCCATATTAAGAAAGGCCTCACAGGATAAACTTCGATCTACAACAGATATTGTTTCCCTTAATCCCAAGGAAAAACAAGTACTTAAAACACTTCAGTTATTTCCTGAGACAATTCAATTGGCAGCCTTCCAATACAGCCCGGCGCTCATAGCAAATTATACCTATGACTTGGTTAAAGAATTTAATTCTTTTTACCAAAATGTACCTATTTTTGCTGCCCAACATACCCAAGAAAAAGAATTCAGAGTTGCACTTTGCGGCGCGGTTGGAGCAGTAATAAAAACAGCATTTTCATTATTGGGTATACAAGTTCCAAACAGGATGTAGTTTCTAAAATAGTAGTTGCAAGGATACGTTTGGAGTAAAGCCCAAAGAGTACTGTGTAACTTTATTAATGTAGTTTTCTCCTTGGGGATTTGTTTGTATTTGATAGTACCTTTCTAACTCATTTTTGGTATCAAATAAATTTAGCAGTGACAGATTTATAACCCCATCAAATGTATCATCCAAAGATCTCCTGTATACTGCAGAAATATTTGTCCTAAAATAATGTTTTAATGTTTCCTTGTTTGGATTGTTGTATAGTATCTGTGGGCCATTGGTTGTTTCTACAATAGCATTTTGGCCAATGGGGCTTGTAAAGGGTAGTCCAGAATGGAAATTAGCTCCAGCAGAAATAGTAAGATCTTTGCGGGTGTATGTAGCTATCGCATTGACACAGTGCGTGACATTAAAATTAGTTGGAAAACTTTCTGGGGAGAGGGTTTTAAATTCATAACTACTATCAATATAGGTGTAGCTTAACCAGCTAGTGAAGTTTTTGTATTTTTTACCGATAGCTAGCTCAAGACCTTGGCTTGTATACCCTCCTATTGCCTGTGTGTTTTGAAGTTGGTTTCTAAAACCTAGATTGCGGGTGTTTATGCCCCTAACTTTTTTATAAAATAACTCGGTATTAATAGTCCAATTTTTTAGGCTATACTCTGACCCAAATGATACCTGATTACTTTTTAACAAGGGGTTTTGAACCCCATCCGCTAAAATCCATTGCTTATTTTGTATGCCTAAAAATTGATTTTCATTGGCAGTAAATTGCAATACATTTTGATGTTTTTTTTCGCTCGAGAGAAACACATTCCAGTGTTTTTTTAAGCGCTGTGAAATCGTGATTCTTGGTTCTATCTGTACATCAAAATTAGATAGATTTGTTGCTCTTGCCCCTACACTTACCACTGTTTTATTATCAAATAGTTGGGCCGTAGTTTGCAGATAAAACCCATTGGTTATACCTGTTTTTGAACTCCTTGGAATCGTTGTTGTGTTATATAGTGTATCTGTGTTATCTATCATGGTAGATGTATATTGAAAGCCAGCCTCAACGCATACCTGATCTGTTATTTCATAGCTTGTGTCAAATTTCAGGCTCTGTTCTTCTACTTGATTTTTCTGTACAGTTTGATTTGCTTGCTCTACCTCAGTGGTTTGCGAGTTGGCTTTGTAGGTGCTATTGCCGTAATGAATCTCTGTGGTGAGTTTTTGATTCCAGTTTCTTTGGTAGTTAACACCACTTACTAGTGTTTGTTGTTGCAGTTCATTAAAGTTTGCTGTTGATATACCCTGGGTAAACAAACGCTCATTAAATTCTAGACCATTATTAATAGTCATAAAGTGGAAGCTTAATTTATCTTTTGGTGAGATGTCCCATATTCCAGAGAGACTGATGTCAAAGAAATTGAAATCTTCATCTGTTGTTCTTAGCGTTTGAGTTTGGGTATTGTTGAGGTTTGTTATCGCTGTATTTTGAAAGGTTCTTTTAAAAAATGATTTGTAGATAGGATTGCCCAATCCGTTATTAATTGAGGTTCTTGCCGATCCAAAAATTGCAAAAGAATTTGTTAGGGGTATTTTTACAAATGCGTTGGTACTTGCTAAATTAATTCCTACGCCTCCTTCTATCTGCGGTTCAATGGTGTGTGTTGGATAGATGTGTATTACCCCAGATACCCCTTCGCTGTATCGAGGATGGGTTCCGTTTTTATAAATAACCACATTGTCTATAAGATTTGGATTTAGCGCAGATATAAGCCCAAAAAAATGGCCTGTCTGGTACATTCTAATGTCGTTCCACAAAATAGTTGCCTCGTCACTACCACCAGCCCTTATGTTTATATTGGAGGCAGTTTCATCGTAGCTCTGAACCCCAGGTAGCACTTGAGCAATTTGCAAAACATCTGGCTCTGTGAGCGAGGGTAGAATTTCAAAGTCATCGCTTTTAATTCTAAGGGCTCCTTTTTTAGTTTTTTCAATTCCTTTTGCAAGGTAGCCAGAGAGTGTGACGGTGGGTAAGGTATTGATATATCCTGTGTCTATAAATATCAGAGGGCAATTGCTTTTTGAGTTTGCCATGGCTTTATAAATAACGAGTTGTTTTACAAATTGTCCCTCATAGAAGAGTTCTAAAATTTGAGTATCTGAAATGCGATTTATTTTTAAAATACCTCCACTATTTGCTGTATAGGTTTTGTTCATAGAAATAGCTGTAATAGCTATTGGTTTTGCCGTTTTAATGTCAATAAATGTGGCGCAAAAAGCCACCATTTTTTCAGCAAAGGTGACTGTGATGTAACGAGATCCAATACGCTTGAAATTCATGTTCTCTTTGTCTGACAACATCTGTAATATCTGGGAAAGTGTTTGGTTGGTGTTGGGCTTTGAGACTGTAAACCTCTTTGCTGTGTCACTGTTGTAAGAGAATTTGACATCAAATGCAATTTCAATTTCAGCTATTGCATCTTCAAAGGGTATGGTATGATTAGTGTTTTGGGCAAAAGAGCAATGAGTCCAAAAAAACAATAAAAAACAAAAGTATAGAAAAGGATACTTATTGTTTTTTAGGGTTATAGATTTGTACTTCATTTTCTGAAACTTTACTAAAATAAAGGTTTAGCGGTAAGGTTACTGTTTTTAGGGATTGCTCCAGGTTGGTGTGAGTGAAGCTACCAGTATAACGTAAAGTTACATCAATATTTTTAGTTGTTACGGTAACTTTGTAATGTTTTTCGATTTCCAATAAAACGACTTTTAATGGAACGTCAACAAAACTACTTTCGTTGAAAATCCATGTTGGTTTAGAGGTGTATAATTTTTGGTTTTCTAGGAATGAAGAAAAGCTAAAAGACTCACCAGCCGATACCAAGGTATCAATACCATTGGCCTTAACACTGACAAGGCCCTCAAAACAAGAAACTATCAAAATATCATTTTCCATTTTCACATTAAAAGAGGTCCCAAGTACGCTTATTGTTCCCTTTGGGGTAAGTACTGTAAATGTTTTGCCTTTTGCTACTTCAAAATAGGCCTCTCCATCAAGGGTAACTTCTCTTTTAAAGGGCCAGCCATATTTTTTGTACGTTACTCGGCTGTTTTCATTAAGTGTTATTTTTGAGCTATCTGGTAGTTCAATGGTTTGTATGCTAGTAATTGGAGCCTGTATGTTTGTGGGTAGTGTTGTTAGATACACGCCAGATATTGCCAGGAGTACAAATACTGCATCTATTTTTAACAGCCTTGACATTGTTATTACTGCAGGTTTTATTTGTCGTGGCTTGTTGAATAAAGGATTCTCATTCAAGGCTTTTATTCCTGAGGCTATATCGTGCTCAGGCAATAGTATTTCTTTGGTATGGGCATCTATTTTTTTATAGATATCAAAATCTGGCCATAGCTCTAATACCTCCATATCTGAAGGGGTTGCTTGATTGTCTAGCCATTTTTTTAATGCTTTTTTTGCTTCCATTTGGTTGCTTGTTATCTTATAACAGTTTACTTATGGTTTTACCACTTTTTTGTTTTATAAATTCTCTATGGTCTCTCTTAATTTTTCTAAAGCATCTAACACTCGCTTACCAGCAGCTTTTTCTGTGATATTATAAATGGCGGCAATTTCTTTATATTTTTTTCCCTCTACACGGCTTAATAAAAAAGCAGTTCGCTGTAATTGGGTAAGACTATTTAGTGCTTTTTGTAATTTTTGACCAAATTCTTTTTCTTCCAACAGAAATTCAGGAGAGTTGTTGTCTTGTGATTTTTTTACTCCTTGTCTGAATTTAAATTGTACTTTTTTGTGTGCTACTGTATTTAAAAAAAGGTTGTTTGCTGTTGTAAACAGATAACTTTTGGCTTTACTAGGTGAAACTTTTCCGCAATTTTGCCATAATTTCAAAAAGGCTTCTTGTGTCAAATCATAAGAGGCAGCTGTATCTTTTGTTTTAAAGAACATAAAGTTTCGCAATGATTGTACCTGCTGTTTGTAAATCTTATTAAAGACCGCTTCTTGACAAATGTTGGGTTTTTTTTCCATGGCTTGTTGGCATAAAACTAAAAATTAGGTTTTATGCTCCTATGTTTTTTACAAAGAATTTATAAATTAATAACAAGATACAATTATGTACTCTTTTTTTGGTAAGTACAGCCTATTTATTCTTGTTGATGAAGCGTTTGATTTGTAAATTTTTACAAGAAAAAAAGCTTGTTTTTAATAGCCTTGCTACTTTGAAACTCCCCAATCAATTCGTATATTTGCGGTTAAATCTTTTGAGATTTTTGGTAAGATTTTCTTAAAAAAGTATGGTCTATGTTTGATAATTTAAGTGATAAGTTAGATAAAGCCCTTCATGTACTTAAAGGGCATGGAAGCATTACAGAGGTTAACGTTGCAGAAACACTAAAAGAGGTGCGTCGTGCGCTTTTGGATGCCGATGTTAATTTTAAAATAGCCAAAAATTTTACCACAACTGTAAAACAAAAAGCGCTGGGTCAAAACGTATTGACCTCTCTGCAACCTAGCCAGTTAATGGTTAAAATTGTAAAAGATGAGCTCACAACACTTATGGGTGGAGATGCAGCTGGGATTAACTTAAAAGGCTCGCCAAGTGTCATATTGATGTCTGGATTGCAGGGTAGTGGTAAAACAACCTTCTCTGGTAAACTAGCCAATTATTTAAAGACTAAAAAAAGCAAAAATCCTTTGCTTGTTGCCTGTGATGTGTATCGTCCTGCAGCGATCAATCAACTTCATGTTGTTGGTGATCAAATAGGGGTTGAGGTTTATAGTGATCCAGAAAATATGGATCCTGTAGCTATCGCAACAAAAGCTATTGCCCATGCAAAGACAAAGGGTCATAATGTTGTTATTATAGATACAGCTGGGCGTTTAGCGGTAGATGAGCCAATGATGCAAGAGATAGAAAATGTACACAAAGCAATAGTTCCAAGCGAAACATTATTTGTTGTAGATGCCATGACGGGTCAGGATGCTGTTAACACCGCCAAAACATTTAACGATAGAATTAATTTTGACGGGGTCATTCTAACTAAACTTGATGGTGATACAAGGGGTGGTGCTGCTCTTTCTATAAAAAGTGTTGTTGATAAGCCAATAAAGTTTATTGGTACTGGAGAGAAGATGGATGCTATAGATGTTTTCTACCCAGACCGTATGGCAGACAGGATACTGGGTATGGGAGATGTGGTTTCCCTTGTGGAAAGAGCCCAGGAACAATTTGATGAGGTAGAGGCCAGAAAACTACAAAAGAAAATAGCCAAAAATCAATTTGGCTTTGATGATTTTTTAAAGCAAATCAACCAGGTCAAAAAAATGGGAAGCATGAAAGATTTGGTTGGAATGATACCAGGTGCTGGCAAAGCTATGAAAGATGTTGATATTGATGATGATGCCTTCAAACACATT
>CATEMS010000272.1 GCA_949507465.1 Flavobacteriaceae bacterium | reverse complement strand
CCTCAATAGAAACCAATTTCAAATCAAACTTTTTAGCAACCTCAGCAAGTTCTGGGAGTCTTGCCATAGTTCCATCTTCATTCATTATTTCTACAATTGCACCTGCAGGTTTGAGTCCTGCCAATCTAGCAAAATCTATGGCAGCTTCTGTATGACCTGTTCTGCGAAGTACACCTCCTTCTTTGGCCTTGAGAGGAAAAATATGCCCTGGCCTACTTAAATCATAAGGTTTTATAGAGGGGTCTACCAATGATTTTACAGTTTTTGCTCTATCACTGGCAGAGATACCTGTAGTAACTCCATGACCTTTAAGGTCTATGGAGATGGTAAAGGCGGTTTCCATAGGGTCTGTGTTGTTGCCAACCATCATTTCAAGTTGTAGCTCCTTACAACGGCTTTCAGTGATAGGTGTACAAATAAGCCCACGACCGTGGGTAGCCATAAAATTTATGATCTCTGGAGTGATGTTTTCTGCCGCGGCTACAAAATCACCCTCATTTTCACGATCTTGGTCATCAACTACAATTATCACCTTGCCTTGTTTGATATCTGCAATGGCCTCCTCAATAGAGTCTAATTGTATATTGTGTCCTTGGTTTGTAGTTGTCATAGCACCTAATTTTTTGAGTGTAAAGATAAGCAATACTTGAAATTTTTAGCAGATATTTACGGTATGCTTACAGCCTTTATATTCTTGGGTAAAGATACAAACCCTTTCCTTTTTTTTGTCTTCCAAACAGATAATAACTAACAATTACTGCCCTTGGTTTCTTAATAACTTTTTGATTCCCTTTTTATGAAAATGTTTATTTTTGAATTCCTAATAAATTTTCAGAAAAAAGAGCCATGAGCGATACAATAGAAAGAATTAAGTGTTTGATAATTGGTAGTGGTCCCGCGGGATATACCGCTGCAATCTATGCTGCCCGTGCAGATTTAAATCCTGTGATGTACACCGGTATGGAGCCCGGCGGCCAATTGACCACCACAACAGAGGTTGATAACTTTCCTGGATATCCAGAAGGGATTGATGGTCCTACTATGATGGTTCAATTACAACAACAAGCAGAACGTTTTGGAACCCAAGTAAGAATTGGCATGATTACTGCCGTAGAGTTCAGTAAAGAGAAGGGTGGTATTCACAAAGCAACCGTAGATGGTACTACACAAATAGAGGCAGAGTCTGTAGTGATTTCTACGGGTGCAACCGCAAAATATTTAGGAATTCCTAGTGAACAAAAATTACGAGGTGGAGGGGTCTCTGCTTGCGCTGTTTGTGATGGTTTCTTTTACAAAGGTCAAGATGTTGCCATTGTTGGTGCTGGAGATACGGCTGCAGAGGAAGCTACTTATTTAGCCAATATTTGTAACAAAGTAACCATGTTGGTGCGTAAAGATTATATGAGGGCTAGTAAAGCCATGCAACATAGAGTTACATCTACCCCAAATATAGATTTGCGATACAATACAGAGGTAGATGAGGTGTTGGGAGATATGGTTGTTGAAGGCTTACGAATGAAAAACAACCAAACTGGGGCTACTGAAGACATTGCAATTACCGGACTTTTTATTGCCATTGGTCATAAGCCAAATACAGATATTTTTAAAGGTCAATTAGATATGGATGACACGGGGTATTTAATTACTGAAGGAAAATCTACCAAAACCAACATTCCAGGAGTGTTTGCCAGTGGAGATGTACAAGATAAAGAATACCGCCAAGCAGTAACTGCAGCTGGCACTGGTTGTATGGCTGCTCTAGATGCAGAACGCTATTTGGCTACCCTAGAGACAGCGGTTGAGGTCTAATTTTTTTAAAATTACATTAAGGCCTGCACCATATTTTGCAGGCTTTCTCATTTTACTTACTTAAATTAACTTCCTTAAAAATACAACACACATGAAGGCAACTCCCAGGGCAATTAATAGCTATATCTTTTTTAAATTACCTTCTTGCTATTTTACTGGAGTTCGTGTCAAGAGTATAGATGATTTTAGTTGTATAACATCTGTGCGGCATAGGTGGATCAATCAAAATCCATTTAAATCTATGTTTTGGGCCGTGCAGGGTATGGCCGCAGAACTTGCAACGGGAGCACTTGTAATGGCTCATATCTCTCAAAGCGGCGCAAAAATATCCATGCTTGTTGCAACCAACAATGCAACATTTGATAAAAAAGCTACCGGCAGAATTACTTTTTCTTGTGAAGATGGGCAATTAATAAAGGATACTATTGCCAAAGCCATACAATCTAAACAAGGAGAAAGTTGCTGGATGAAGGCCATCGGGAAAGATAGCCATGGCAATACAGTTTCTGAGTTTAATTTTCAATGGACCCTTAAGCTAAAGCCTTAGCAAACAATTAGTTGGTTTTTTTACACTTTATTTCTTACAATTTGTTGCTATTTGACGCCATATTTTTATTGGTTTTTATTATATTTATGATAGTATTAATCAATAAACAATTCCTTATAGCATAAAAAACTACCTAAATTTTTATACTTATTCCATATGTCTAGAGCAATGTTTGCCCACACAAAAGCCGTTTTAACCAAGGTAAGTTTTGATGTGAGGCTTTTTAGCAGGGAGCTTGAAAAAGCAATTACAAGATTACTACCCCATGAGATTGATGAATTGATGATCTGGGTGGCGTCTTTAGTCAAGCAGCATCCCCAACTCAACCAATGTTTAATCCAATTAAAACCATAATAAAAAAGCACTCTGATGAGTGCTTTTTTATTGCTTTTTTTTAGTTATTTAACAGGACTTATAATTTCTACATCGTTAAAACGTATGGCGCCTCTAATCACACCAGCAATCACATCATAGAGGGCACTTATGATTTGCATTTTTAATTCACTTTTATTGTAAATAAGACTTACTTCTCTGGCAGGAGGTGGATCTTTAAAATAACGTAACTTATTAAATTGTTTTTTAGGAAGGTCGAGGGTGTGTAAATAGGGTAAAAGAGTCATCCCTAATCCTTCATTAGATAATTTAATAAGGGTTTCAAAACTACCGCTTTGTAATTCAAAATTGGTGTCAAGATTGCCTTGTTGAGATTTACAAAGGTGAATTACACTGTCTTTAAAACAGTGGCCATCCTCCAATAATAATAAATCGTCTAACACAAGATCATCACTACTAATTTTCTTTTTTTGAAAGAGAGTGTGACCCTCTGGAACAAAGGCTACAAAAGGCTCATAATACAAAACACGCTCTTTGATGTTGTGCTCTACTAGAGGAGTTGCTGCAATGGCTGCATCAAGATGTCCTTCACGTAGTTTTACAATGATGTCATCTGTGGTTAGTTCCTCTATTTTGAGTTGTACCTTAGGATATTTCTTGGTGAAATTTCTTAAAAACATTGGCAACAGAGTGGGCATCACCGTAGGGATGATTCCTACTTTAAACTCACCGCCAATAAATCCTTTCTCTTGATCTACGACATCTTGCATTCGCTCACTTTCATTAACGATATTTCGAGCTTGACTTACTATTTTTTTTCCGACAGGGGTAAGTTCAATGGGTTTTTTGCTACGATCAAAAATTAAAATTTCAAGCTCTTCTTCAAGCTTTTGAATTTGCATGCTCAAGGTAGGTTGTGTAACAAACGTTTTTTGAGCAGCTTTTGTGAAATTTTTGTTCTCTGCTACTGCTAACACGTATTTTAATTGGGTGATTGTCATGGGTACACTATTTTCAACAAAGATAAGAAAAATTGATAGTTTTTTATAAGCAGTAAGTTTTTGCTTATTGTTTAATGCCGCACAGAAATATTATTTCATTTGATAAGAAAACCACAGATACGCCCAATAAAGTAGCGGTTTTTTAGTTTATTTGTAGAAGCAATAATGCTACTTTAAAAAATAACAGTATGAATTTTTTATATTTTGATCCAGGTCTTGGTGCTATGATAGTTCAAGCCGTTGTGGCTGCTGCTGCAGGTG
>CATEMS010000271.1 GCA_949507465.1 Flavobacteriaceae bacterium | reverse complement strand
ATATACTTGTGGTAAATTTGCGATTGCAGCCTTGAGATTGTCTATGTTATTAAAGTTTCCGTTAAAGTGACATTGGCCATTACAATCTTTGGTGATAATTTGTGTATTGCCATCTCTTACCAGTGCTTGTAGTAGTTTTGAAGAATCTACTTGCTTTTTTGAGATTGTGTTTTTATCTACAAACCTTGGCAAGGTTTTATTTGGATATAATATATAACTGTATTGATCGGGTCTAAATAGTTGACTCGCTTTAAGTGCATCCAAAACACTAAGGGCGTCACTTGTGGATAAGTACCCTGAGCTGAGCACCGCTACCTGACCTTCTAACATCTCTGGCAGGTAAGACACAGATATCTGTTTGTCGTTTTCAAGGGTCATTAAGTTGTAGGCATGGTAAAGGTTGTCTTCTCTTTTGTTGGCCTTAATGGCATGTTCTAAATGCGCTAGGGCTAAGTTGATAAAGCTGGATATTTCTTGTATACTCAGTTGGTTTTTATTTCCGCTAAAACTCTTATCGTAGATCGACACTCTATAGTGACTAGCTGCTTTACCAAGACCATCTAGAACCGTTTTTCTATCTGTGTCAGATATTTTTTGATCCAGAAGGTGTTTGTGATCTTGAAGTGTTTTGCAAACGCTATTAAAAAATTCTATGAGTTCTACAGAGATTTCGACATCTTGGGTTTTTGCAGATTGCAGGGTAGTGTCAAAGAATTTTAAAAATCTTCTCAGGTAATATAGGGTTACCATAGAAACACCATTGCCCACAAGGGCATTGTTGGCATCATTCCATTCTGGCCTTTGGGTATTCATCCAAATACCCGCCTCAGGAATAAAATTGGATATTTTAGCAAGTACAGTGGCTAAAATTTTCTCAATGAAATTAACCTTGTAAATAAAAATGTTTCGATCTCTTAGAAGCGCACCATCTACTCCAATTTCCTCTCGCTTTAATTGAATTCTCTGCTCTGCATGGTGATCAAAATCAATGGTGTTTTTTGGATCTTCAAGAATTTGCTCGTAGGGTTTTATACGGTAAGGAACATTTGCATACACAAATAAATCTTTTGAAAAATAACTTTCTATTTTACCTGGGTAGTAGGTTTCTATAAATTCTAAAAATTTAAGCAAATAAATGATCTGGTGATCCCCCCAGTAGCCTATGTAAGACCATGGGTTGTCTGGCTCTATGGTTTCCCAATCAAATCCATCTTTAGTTACTCTATAAGGGTTGTAACCATCAAAGGTGGTGGCGTTTAAAAACTTATGTATCATCCCCTCGATAAACTCTGGGTAGGAGTGTACAAGCGCTTCCCAATTTTGAAAGATATCACGCCAATTACCTTGGTAGTCTAAAATTTTAGAACCATCTTCATTTCTTGTGTTGATTGAAAATTTATTCCAGGGTCTGCTTGGATCTCCATGGCGTCGGCTAAACTTTAAAGGCAGGTACTCATAACACAATCTCTTAAAATTTTTGTCATCATCTTGTTTTGCAATGGCCTTGAGATGACTTAAATCAAAAGTTTGAGGGAGTGTTTGGATAAGATTGCTTTTTTTGAAAAACACCTTGTGGTTTGCCTTTTCAATATAGGCACTAAAGTCTTGTTTTTCAATGGTATAATTCTTGTCAAAAATACCACCACGCATGATATTAAACATGGTGTTTGCAAAATGACGTGTGTTTCTTGCACCGTCTGCTGTAAGTTGAAGACCATCTGATGCGCCCACTAAGGCAATTAGGTCTTGGGTACCCTGCTCCACAGAGCTGTTGAGTTCATTTAAAAGAGATGCCTTATCTTTAATGCGTTCTTTTATTTCAACAATATCATTTATGGATTGATTGACATTGGCCACAAGGGTCCATCGCTCCTTAGAATGAGCAGCTAATTGGATGCCTTTGGTTAAGAGGTATGCCCCGCGT
>CATEMS010000270.1 GCA_949507465.1 Flavobacteriaceae bacterium | reverse complement strand
GTCCTATGTGGTAAGAAGGCGGCGGGCCACCTCTCACGTTGTATTGATCAGGCTGACACTGCAGGAACTGATGTGGTGATACAAAATGCTTCATACTATTTGGTTAAGATGGTTAGTTTATAATTGTCTTGCGCTCTTGGCTCAATGAGTAGCCTTGCTGTTTTGGGCAGTTTGTTGTTTAAAAAGAAATCCGCCAGCTGCTTGGCTTTTTTATGGTCTTCCCGAATGATAAGCGGTTTTATGTTATCATTGTCTATAAGTAGCTCAATGTACTTTGGAGACTTAAACATAATAATCTCTCGAATTTGATTTTCTATTTGGCTGAGGTATGCAATATCTTTTTTTACCCTTTGAAACTCAACAGAGACTATTTGTTCAATAAAGGGCATAAGAGGAATACACATATAAGCCTTGTCGTTAATCATCTCCAAAAACTTTTCTGTAATGGCTTTATTACCATCTCTTATGTGATACTCTCCTGTTTTTGGAAAGTAATAAAACGACATCGGTTTTTTATCTATCAAAATACTATCAATAACAGCATCACTAAATGGATTTATCTCCATGCCGTGAGAATGAAGTGAAAGCGGATCGTTTAAAATAAACTCAAAATCCTTTAAAGTCGAATCAACAACCTTTTGCTTTTTTAAAAAAGCAATATGCTTTTCAAGCTTGGATTTAAAATACCCTTTATCACGAGGTTCCAACCAAACCATTTTAGCAAGTTCAGCAAGTTTTGTGGTGTTGATGCCAAATGCACTAAGCTCATGAACTAAACACAGCCAAAGTGCTTGAGGCACATTCATTTTACCTTTTTTACCAGCATCAAAAAAAGGAAGCACTTCTTTGGTTTTCCAATAAGTCACCATACGAGGGCTAATGCCAAAATACTTAGGCAGTGTAAAGCGCTTTCCTAACAAGTCTTTTTTAAAATCTAAATCGCTGTCCATAAACAAAATTTACACAAATGTAATAAAAAATATTATAAAATAAAGTAATATGTAATAAAATAAGTTACTTTTGCTGTGTATTAATCTTAAATATAAGATATGACGTGTAAAAACCCAGAATGTAAAAAGGAGATAATATACAAAAAAAGCGCAAAGAGGAGATACTGCAATGATAGCTGTAAGAACAGAGCAAATTATCTAAGGCGTCAGCAAACATATGGTCATCTCTTTGAGTGGGACAAGCTAATGCGACAAAACTACCATATACTTTTAAAATTAAAACAAAAAGATTTAGGACCTATAAGTTGTCAAACCTTAGAAAGTCATGGTATTGAATTTGGGCACCTTCACAAAGATGAAGCTGTTATTGATGATAATGGTGTAAAAATGATGGTATCTCGAATATATGATATTCGATTTATGATTAATAATAAACAGGAATTAATATTTATTTAACTACAAAGATGAAACAATTTAATCTTGAGGGTATGGATCGTTTAAGAACTTCAACCCAACAGGCTCAGATTATGGGCATTATTAAAGATAATGAGGTTTATAGCAATAGTTCAAAACCGAATTATGCCATTGTCTATTTTGCACTTGGAGCTATTTCAGTCTTGGCAGTAGGTGTTATACTATACAATATTCATAGAAGTAGAAATCCCAAGGAAGAATAAATTGATCAAAGATCAAATGATTGTCAAAAAGGTGCGATAATGCGTACCTTTTTTTGTTTTCAGAAAAAGAACTTTATCGCACGACAATTATTTAAGAAAATAAGTATTATTTTAAAAAATAATATTCATCCATTTATTAAACACATTGACCAGAAATAGATTGAACCAAAGTAAACCGCATGAGTAACGATGAAAACATATTAAAATCGATTTTAATAAGGTTTTGGCCAAAAAAAATTATAATAAATTCAATCAGTAATAAGGTCGAAGAAAAATATAAATTTCAAAAAAGTAAAAATATCTATATTCTCAAAATAAAAAACTTGAATATCAAATTACATTATAGACAAAAAAAAGAACATTAGCAACAACTCTATTTGTTTTATTGCACTAAATTTAAGTTAAATTATAACTTATAAAAATGCATAAATTACTTTTTATTTTTTTAATAGTAAGTTCTTTTTGTTTTAGCCAAACCCTCAGTATTGCATCTGGCAACAGCATTAGTATAGATTCCAATAGTTCAGTAACAATAGATGGTCTTGAGTTAGCACCAAGTGCTAATTACACTATTGCTGGTCCCAATGCATTTGATCGTACATCAACCCCTATTATTGTGGGTGACAATAGTAGTATCAATAGAGTTTATACAATGACAGAATTACTGTCAGATTACTTAGGGGTTGTTAGTTTTAGCTATGAAGAGAGCGAGCTTAACGGCATCTCTGAATCAGACTTGGTTTTAGAAGTCCAGGACGCTAATGGGGTGTGGACAGACGTATTACCAACAATAGATCAAGCAAATAACACTTTAACCTATGACTTTACAGAACTAATTAGTTTTACTACTGTGACGGCCAGTTCAGTGAATGCAACACTAAGTGTAGACCCTATAAAGATTAATGACTTTGTTAAAGTCTATCCCAATCCAGCTACAGATTATTTGTTTATAAAATCAGACCTCAATTACCAATCTACGCTATACAATGTAGCCGGACAACGCGTAATGCAATCCAACGCAAAAACACTCAATGTAGTAGACCTACCATCAGGTGTTTACTTATTACAATTAAAATCAGAAAACAACAGTATATCAACGTTTAAAATCATTAAGAAATGAGAAAGTTACTTCTATTACTAATCCTACCATTCATCTCACAGGCTCAGACCATTTGGACAGGACCAATGACTACATTCACAAAATTAAATGATGCCGATTGGACCTTAGAAGCCAATCAAGATAGAATTACAGATAATGTTTGGATTACAAGAGCCAACAACCAAAGTATTTTCAATATTTCTGATAATGCAGACACATCATCTGGAGATTGTGATGGTTCTTCGCCACTTGATACTGAATGGGCATTTGGTACTACTGCAGATGGCATTAATACATTAACGTTTGGTCCGTTTTTAGGAACTTCTTTTGCTGATTGCGGGCCACCCTCTGTAGTAAATCAAAATGCTGTTCTTCATTTAATTACGGATGATATTTATATTGATATTAAGTTTTTGTTTTGGACTAGTGGTGGTAATGGCGGTGGATTTAGTTATATGAGATCAACGCCTGGCTTATCTGGAGATGCTGGGATACTACTAAATGGAGTGGTAAGCGCAGAGAGTAACCAAATCAAAAATGTTGCTGAGCCAACTGATGCGCAAGATGCAGCCACAAAAAATTATGTAGACAGTGCAGGAATCAAAGGCCCAGCCGGTCCACAAGGAGAGCAAGGACCCCAAGGTATCCAAGGGGAAACTGGCGCAGCTGGTGCTAATGGTAGTGATGGTGCAGATGGAGCAGATGG
>CATEMS010000269.1 GCA_949507465.1 Flavobacteriaceae bacterium | reverse complement strand
TCTTTTGGTGTAATAAGATGTCCTTCTTTTACTTTGGTGAAATTTACAGAAACCGAATTTTCTTTCAATGCCCTTCTAGCTTCACCATTAGATTTTAAAAACCCTGTTTTCTCTGCTAAGGCCGAAATGATATCTATTCCATCACCAAATTCGCTTGCAGAGAAAGACGCCATAGGCACTCCCTCAAAAATACTTAAAAAAGTATCCTCATCTATGGTATTGATGTCTTGGGCTGCGGTCTTACTAAATAAAATAGTAGAAGCCTCAATGGCTTTCCTACAAGCGGCAATACCATGCACTGTGGTGGTAACTTCTTGGGCTAACCTTTTTTGAAGTCCTTTGGTGTGCTCCTGTCCCTGATGCGAAGAGATAAGATCTTCTATGGTCTGTTTGTCCAAAAAGGTGAATATTTTAATGTATTTGGCAGCATCTTGATCGCTTGTGTTTAGCCAATATTGGTAAAACTTATAAGGAGAGGTTCTTTTGGGATCTAGCCATACATTTCCGCCCTCACTCTTGCCAAATTTACTTCCATCACTTTTTGTTATCAAAGGACATGTAAGGGCATACCCTTTACCTGAGGCAATACGTCTTATTAATTCTGTTCCTGTTGTAATATTTCCCCATTGATCACTACCACCCATTTGAAGTGTGCAATCGTTACTTTTATATAGGTGTAAAAAATCATACCCTTGCACCATTTGATAAGTAAACTCTGTAAAAGACATCCCATCTGCATTTTCTCCACTTAATCTGTTTTTGACAGAATCTTTAGCCATCATGTAGTTAACGGTAAGATGCTTTCCCACATCACGAATAAAATCAAGGAAAGAAAACTCCTTCATCCAATCATAGTTATTTACCATAACAGCTTGGTTTGCAGCTCCAGAACTAAAATCTAAAAACTGGGATAGTTGTTTGCCTACACAAGCTTGATTGTGATTGAGTGTTGCCTCATCTAACAGGTTACGCTCACTAGACTTTCCTGAAGGATCACCAATCATGCCTGTGGCACCTCCCACTAAAGCATAAGGTTTGTGACCTGCTCTTTGGAAAAAGGACAACAGCATTATGGGCACTAAATTACCAATATGTAAAGAATCTGCCGTTGGATCAAAACCTACATAAGCACTTCGCATTGTCTGCTGTAAATGTTTTTGAGTGCCTGGCATTACATCGTGGAGCATACCACGCCATTGTAATTCTTCAATAAAATCTGAAATACTCATGACTTTTAAATTTAAAACAAACTTACATAATTCATCTTTTTTTACCGCTTATAATAGCGTATTTTAGTGGGATGGTTTTAGTTACAGGCGGTACAGGTTTAGTTGGAAGTCATCTGTTGTATTTTTTAGCATCCTCTGGATTTAGTGTGCGCGCAACTCACAGAAAAACGAGTAACTTCTCAGGGGTCGAAAAAGTCTTCAACTCTTATACCGATCATAAAACAGCTAGTAGTCTTTTAAATACCATTGAATGGATACAGGCAGATATTACAAATATTCCAGCGCTCTCACTTGCATTTGAAAACTGCGAGTATGTCTATCATTGCGCTGCAATGATAGACTTTCAACCAAAAAAATACGAGCTTTTAAAAAAAGTAAATACCCAAGGCACAGCCAAGATTGTGAACTTATGCCTAGCCCATAAGATTAAAAAACTATGTTATGTGAGCTCGATTGCAACTCTTGGTACTTCTCAAGAGCATGCAGCCATCACAGAAACAACACAATTTAACCAAGATGCAAAACACAATGTATATAGCCTCACCAAATACCAGGCAGAAATGGAGGTTTGGCGAGCCATACAAGAAGGACTAGATGCTGTTATTGTAAACCCAGGTGTTATTTTAGGAGCTGGATCTTGGCATACTGGAAGTGGAGCTATCTTTAAATTAGCCAGTAAGGGAATGTCTTATTTTACTGGCGGAAGCATTGCCCTTGTTGATGTTAAAGATGTAGTATTAGCCATGCAACAATTAATGCTTAGCGATCTTAAAAATGAACGATATATTTTAGTGGGAGCAACCCTGAGTTATAAGGAGTTTACCAAAAAATTAGCATTGGCTTTTGGGAAAAAACCTCCAAAGAAAGAAATAGCTATGTGGAAATTACTTTTAATGAGCACTATTGATGCAATGATAAGTGGTTTATTTGGCACAAAAAGAAGGCTCTTAAAGGCAAACGTAAAAAGTTTATACACCCTTTGTGATTATGA